>NZ_NUYF01000051.1:0-52628 GCF_002566505.1 Bacillus sp. AFS077874 | reverse complement strand
ATTCGGCTGATGTTTTTTTGTATTTACAAACATAAATAAATTTTATGAATCAAAGTGAAATTATGTGAAATTTGATCAATGTATTTAAGTAAAGCGAATTTCACGGATACTTCACTTAAAGGTATTTGTTTAAGTAGCAGTTCTTTCGTGGCACGGAGTTTACCTTATATGGTAATGAGCACCGCACAGGAAGGCAGGCGAAGTAACGAAGAAAACAATCATTTGGTGACGAGTCTAAGACTACAAACGAATTGTAGTCCTTTTATAGTAGTTGAAAGGAACAAAAATAAGATTAAAGTAGGAAAGTAGTATCATGTTAGAAAAAAATATTTAAAATATAGAGCACAAAATTAGAACTATTTTCATATATTACAAAAAAATAGGCCCTAAATTGTATAAAAAGTTTTTAATTTGCAAAACTATATAATAAATAAAATTGTTTAATCAATCGTAAATTGCACTGGAATAACACTTAGAGGAGGAATAAAGGTGAATGGTTTATCAAAATGTATAGTTTGTGAAGAGAAAAAGGAACATGGCATTCATATTATTGAAGCATTCGTTTGTGAAGAGTGTGAAAAGAAAATCGTAAAAACTGAAACAGACGCACCTCTATACAATTCCTTTGTAGAGAAGTTAAGATGTATTAGTACGGTGAAAGAAGAAATTGCGAATTAGAGATTAGCACGAGCGTAATAGACTAATAGTAGTAGTCTAATAAGTTTTTGTAAGTTAAAATAAGATATAAAGTGAAGGACCGATTCTATATACAGGTACCTCTGCCATAATTTATTACTGTTTGGTCACCCCTATAGTGACTAGGCCTTTAAGTAATGGAGAGAACTTGTAAATATAATCGGTTTTTATATTGTCTATAAAATATTGGTTTTCGAATTAGGTAATTGTATTAAAGTGTCGAAAAGTATGTTTGGAATGTTTAAATTAAAACCCAATAAAAAATATTCTAATATAACAATACATACAAATAAATTGCATAAATTAAAGGAAGCGTTATTGATGAATAAAATACCATTACTAAATGCACTGAAACAGTTTGCAAATAAAGAAACAATATCTCTACATGTTCCAGGTCATAAAAATGGAAAGCACTCTTTTATAAATGAATTAGGATTACCAAATATATTAAATTATGATGTGACGGAATTAAATGGCTTAGATGATTTACATTACCCTTCAGAAGTAATCAGTGAGGCTCAAAAAATGTTAGCGAAAGCATACAATGCAGAAGAAAGTTTCTTTTTAGTAAATGGATCAACTGTGGGTAACCTAGCTGCAATTTTAGCGTTATGTGGCGAAAATGACGAAGTATTGGTACAACGCAATTGTCATAAGTCAATTTTTCATGGTCTTTTACTTGCTGGAGCTAAGCCTATATTCTTGCCATTAGATATTGATGAAGAGTTAGGACAGCCACTAGGGGTAAACAGTGAGCAATCGATGAATGTAATAAAAAATTATCCAAAAGCAAAAGCAATCATTTTAACCAATCCTAATTACTATGGAATGTCTCAAAGTTTAAAAAATATAATTGAGTTGGCTCATAGTATGGAGATCCCAACGATCGTGGATGAGGCACATGGAACACATTTTATAATTGGGGATCCTTTTCCAAATGATGCACTCTCTATGGGTGCCGATATTGTCATACAATCAGCGCATAAAACTTTGCCTGCAATGACAATGGGTTCCTATTTACATATAAAATCAAAACTTGTTTGCAAAGATAAAGTAAGAGAAATGCTGAGAATGCTACAAAGTAGCAGTCCTTCTTATCCAATCATGGCTTCCTTAGATTACGCAAGGAGTTTTGTCGAAACATTTTCTCATGATAAGGTGAAAATACTTCAAAAGAAAATTGCCGAATTTATTAAAGAAGTTAATGATTTATCTAGTATCCAAATTGTTACATCAAGTCGTATAAACTATACACAAGATTTACTAAAAGTAATCGTAAAAAGTAAAAAAGGACAGACCGGTAAGCAATTACAGGAAATATTTGAAAATGAGGGAATCTATTCTGAGCTATCAGATTGGGGACATGTTCTGTTCATCCTTCCGCTAGATGAAAGAATGGATTTTAATGACCTTATTAATCGAATAAAAAAAGCAATTGAATCGATGGCTTATATTGAAAATAAACAACCTAAGCTTAATATACCTAATTTTACGAGTACAGTTTTACATAGTTACGCTGACTTAAAGAAAAAAAGGAAGTTGGTAAAAGATTTGGCAGATTCGGTAGGAGAAATCTCTGCAGAAAATATTGTTCCTTATCCACCAGGAATTCCAATTTTACTAAAAGGTGAACTAGTTACTACTAAGCATGTTGATTATATTCATGATGTATATCAATATGGAATGACGATTCAAAATTTGATTGAAGATAAAAATTTACAAATTGAAGTATTGGTTTAGGAGGAAACACACTTGAAATCTTTATTTATTACATTTGAAGGACCAGAGGGTGCAGGGAAAACAACAATTATAAATATGATATCGGAAGAACTTCGTAAAAGAAGTGTAAATTTTATATCCACTCGTGAACCAGGTGGTATACGGATCGCTGAAAATATAAGAAATATTATATTAGACACAGAGAATATTGAAATGGACAAGCGTACGGAGGCACTACTTTATGCTGCAGCAAGGAGACAGCATTTAGCAGAGAAAGTAATCCCTGCATTGGCAGAAGGAAAAATCGTGTTGTGTGATCGATTTGTAGATAGCTCGCTTGCATATCAAGGTGTCGGTAGAGGAATTGGAATAGATGAAATTTATAATATCAATCAATTTGCAATCGATGGTTTAATGCCTGATTTAACAATTTACTTTGATTTAGACCCTAAAGTTGGACTAAATAGAGTTCACCAAGCAGATGAAAGAGAAATCAATCGACTGGATTTAGAAGAACTAGATTTTCATTTAAAAGTTCAAAGTGGATATGCTGAAATCATGAAGAGAGAGCCTTGGCGCTTTAAACGAATTGATGCATCAAAGCAGGTCAATAAAGTATTTAATGATACCTTGAATGTCATTTTAGAAAAAATAGAAGAAATTTAATTATTTACAAAAATTGATTAGATGAACAATAACGTGACGGAACTGGTATAATAGAATAAGAAGAAAACTTTCGGAACTTAACTGGGAATTACTTGCATCAATAGAGAATTTAGGCCAAAAGTTAGGCTTAAGTAATTGGTAAAACGATTTTAAAAAACGATACAATTTAAAAATATCATTGATTAATTTATAGATATAAGTAGGTGTAAACATGAAAACATCTTGGGAGAAACTAAGCGAGCGTCAGCCAGTTGCCACAAAAATGTTAAAAAATGCAGTAATTAAGAACAGGGTAGCTCATGCTTACTTATTTGAAGGCCCAAGAGGAACGGGTAAACGCGAACTTGCATTATACTACACAAAAGTATTACTATGTGAGAATGTAAGTGGCGCTACACCTTGTGGAACTTGTCGTAATTGTAAGCGTGTCGATTCTGGTAATCACCCAAATGTTTATGTAATTGAGCCCGAAGAAGCCTCAATAAAGAAACATCAAATTCAACAATTACAAGAAGAATTCTCTAAAACAGCTGTTGAATCAAATCGGAAAATTTATATAATAGACCATGCCGATCGAATGACGACAAATGCAGCTAATTCTTTATTGAAATTTTTGGAAGAGCCGGTCTCAATTACAACTGCATTCTTATTAACTGAACAAGTACAACAAATTTTGCCAACGATACAATCTCGCTGTCAATCAATCCATTTTAATCCATTACCAACAAAATATTTTGAAGAACATTTAGTTAATATAGAGCTTCAATCAAACTTAGTACCATTATTAGCAAGATTAACAAATAGTGAGGCAGTCGCACTTCAAATTGCTGAAGAAGAATGGTTTGCACAAGCTAGAGATTTAGTGATAGAATTATATGAAGCATTATTAACGACAAAAAAAGATAGTCTTCTAGTCATACAACAAAATGTTTCTCGTCATTTTGATACGAAGGAACAGTTACAAATGATGCTTGATATGCTTGTATTAGCCTTTAAAGATATGCTATATATATATGCTGAGCAAGGTCAAAATGTTGTTTTTAAAAATGAAGAACCATTAATGAGACAAGCATTAAATCGTATTTCGTTAGAGAAAATAACGACTTGTTTAGAAATCATCCTTTTTGCTAAAAAGCGATTAACATCCAACGCAAATATGTTAATGGTTTTAGAGCAAATGATTATAGAGCTACAGGAGGGATTGTAGATTGTGTACGAAGTAGTCGGAGTACGTTTTAAAAAAGCTGGTAAAATCTATTATTTCGACCCAAATGGATTAGCAATCCCTAAAGATACTTTTGTCATCGTTGAGACGGTGAGAGGGATTGAATTTGGAAAAGTAGTTGTACCAAATAAAAAGGTCGGAGAAAATGACGTAGTCCTTCCGTTAAAAAAAGTTATGCGATTAGCTGATGAGCATGATCGTATGATTGTTGAAGAGAATAAACAATCAGCTAAAGAAGCTTATGAAGTTTGTTCTAGTAAAGTTATGCAACATGAACTAGACATGAAATTAGTTGATGTCGAATATACATTTGACCGAAATAAAGTCATCTTTTACTTTACAGCAGATGGTAGAATAGACTTTAGGGAATTAGTAAAGGATTTAGCTGCAGTATTCCGTACTCGCATTGAATTAAGACAAATAGGAGTACGTGATGAAGCTAAAATGCTCGGTGGGATTGGGCCTTGCGGTAGAATGTTGTGTTGTTCAACATTCTTAGGTGATTTTGAACCAGTATCCATTAAAATGGCTAAAGATCAAAACCTTTCTCTTAACCCGGCGAAGATTTCAGGACTTTGTGGCCGATTAATGTGCTGCTTAAAATATGAAAATGACGAGTATGAGGCTGCAAAAGAACAACTTCCAGACTTAGAGGATATCATCAAGACAGCAGAAGGTCCTGGAAGAGTAGTAGGATTGAACATCTTAGAACGAGTTATTCAGGTAGAATTGATCAAAAAAGAACGCGTTGTGGAGTATACCCTAGATGATTTAATTCACGAGGGAGTCGTGTCAATACAAACCACAGATTAAGAGGTGGTAAGATTGGACAAGAAGAATATATTCTTATCTCTTTCCAATATGGAAGAACAAATTCAAGATTTATCAACACAGCTTAGTGATTTAAAACAATATATTGCTGAGCTACTAGAAGAAAATCACTATACGAAAATTGAGAATGATCACTTACGAGAAAGATTAGGTCTAAATAAACGTATAGAAGAAAAAGAACAAATAAAAGACTCAAAGAAGAAAAAGGTACAAAAGGATAAGGATCTTGGGGAAGGCTATGATAATTTAGCAAGATTGTACCAAGAAGGTTTCCATATTTGTAATCTACATTATGGAAGCGTACGTCATGGTGAGGACTGTCTGTTTTGTTTATCCTTCTTTGATAAAAAGTAATGGTAGGCTATTCCGGAAGAAGCGAGCGATTACCTTTTTAGAAAACAGTTATGAAATCAGCTGTTTAAAAAGGGAAAGTGCGCTGGTTCCAAATGGAATAGCTTCTTTTTATGTATTGCTAGTTAATTGTTATCCAATTAGGCAATGCTAAAAGTTAATATTGGTATGAATTTGAAAGGAACTAATTATGCTTAAAGGTGACGAACGCTTAGATTACTTATTAACCGATAATATGAGGATTATTCAAAGTCCATCTGTTTTTTCATTTTCATTAGATGCAGTTCTTTTATCGAATTTTACATATGTCCCGATCCAAAAAGGTACAATTGTTGATTTATGCTCTGGAAATGGAGTTATTCCATTGATGTTACACCGAAGATCTAAAGCAAATATAATAGGTGTAGAAATACAAGAGCGACTATATGATATGGCTAAGAGAAGCATTGAATATAACAAGTTAGATGAAAAAATATCAATGATTCATGACGATTTAAAAAATGCACCAGATAAAATAGGTAGAGAATTTGTAGATGTTGTTACATGTAATCCACCATACTTTCAAGATATTCCGACTTCTGAACAGAATATGAATGAGCATTATGCAATAGCGAGACATGAGCTTAAAACGAATTTAGAAGAAGTAATCAATGCAAGTAAACAACTTTTGAAGCATGGTGGAAAATTAGCGATGGTTCATCGTCCAGGACGTATGTTGGATATTGTTACAACAATGCGTAAACATGGTATTGAGCCGAAAAGAATTCAGTTTGTCTATCCGAAAATGGGAAAGGAAGCTAATACACTTCTAATTGAAGGTATTAAAGGTGGTAAGGCTGACCTTAAAATTTTGCCTCCGATTTACGTATATGAGGAAAATAACGAGTATACGGATGAGTTAAAGGAAATTCTATATGGAAGATCATAAACACTATTTATACGTGCTAGAATGTTCAGATACAACTTTCTATGCAGGGTATACAACAAATATTGAGCGTAGAATAAAACAGCACAATGATGGAAAGGGTGCAAAGTATACAAGGGGTAGGACACCTGTAAATTGTATATTTTTTGAGGAGTACCCAACTAAAAGAGAAGCGATGCAAGCGGAATACGCTTTTAAGCAATTATCAAGAGAAAACAAAGAACGATATATGAGAGGAGGTACGAGTAATGATTAAAAGTCAAAAGAGCTTCTTAAATGAAGAATTAGGCTGTCTTTATTTAATACCAACCCCTATTGGTAACTTAGAAGATATGACGTTTAGAGCGGTACGAATACTAAAAGAAGTGGATTATATTGCAGCGGAGGATACTCGTAACACGAAAAAGCTTTGTAATCACTTCGAAATACTAACGCCATTAGTGAGTTATCATGAGCATAATAAAGAAAAAGCAGGGTTAAAGCTTGTAGAAGACTTGAAACGAGGATTAAAAGTTGGATTAGTAAGTGATGCAGGAATGCCATGTATAAATGACCCAGGTTATGAGCTTGTAAAACTTTGTTTAGAAGAAGGTATTTCAGTCATTCCTTTACCTGGTGCAAATGCTGCTTTAACATCTTTAATATCATCTGGACTACCTACTGATTCGTTTTTATACATAGGATTCTTGTCACGTCAAAAGAAAGATAAGAAGAAGCAATTGGAACCATTAAAGGGGCAACGTAGTACAGTCATTTTATACGAGTCTCCACACCGTTTAAAAGAAACGTTACACGTTATTCTTGAAGTATTAGGTGACAGAAAAATTGTACTTTGTAGAGAATTAACAAAGAAGTTCGAAGAGTTTTTACGTGGGACAGTTAGTGATGCAATAGACTGGGCAACGAATGAAGAAGTACGTGGAGAGTTTGTAGTTGTTTTAGAAGGGGCATCTGAAGAAGATGTGAAAAACAATGAGGAGTGTTGGTGGCAGGAACTAACCATTAACCAACATGTCGATTGGTACATAAATGAAAAAAATGAAAAAAGTAAAGATGCAATAAAACTTGTTGCGAAGGATCGTTCATTAAATAAAAGGGACGTCTACGCTGAATATCACGAAATTTAATAAGGTTTAAAAATGAAGTTAGGCTGTCTTATTTATTTGTAATTCTCTACTCATTTTTACTAGCTTTTAGAGAATGCAATTAAAATAGGCAGCCTCTTCAATTTAATTATTATCAGCTATAAATTGTTCAATCTCGAATTTTAGAAGTTCTGCGCCTTTTTTACTTAAAACAATTTTGCCATCAGCAACCTCAAGATTATTTTGAGAAATTTCTCCCGTCATCATACAAGTCATATTTGGTTCATACTTTTTTAGGATAATTCGATCATCCTGAACAAATATTTCAAGTGTGTCTCTTTCAGTGATATTTAGTGTTCTTCTAAGTTCAATTGGAATGACTACACGGCCAAGCTCGTCTACCTTACGGACAATTCCTGTAGATTTCATAATTAATCCTCCTATATAAAGTTTTTATGAAAATAAATGTACTATGTAGTCCAAAAGACAGAGCTACATAATGCTTCTATGTCAAAATGAGTTAATTAAAGAGAAAATGTATGTATATTTATGAGAAATAATAGAAATAGATGTTACTATTGTGTAAAATTTAACTTATAAAATAAGTATGAAGTTGTAATAGTAGATGGGGATATGCAGATAACTCATTTTTCATTTTATAATGAAATGCAAAATCATGCGAATAATTTAGTGTCAATATTTAGAAATTTTTGAAGGAGGATTTTTGGTCAATGAGTAATAAAACTTTTTATATTACAACCCCAATATATTATCCGAGCGGAAAATTACATATAGGTCATGCTTATACGACTGTTGCTGGGGATGCAATGGCTAGATATAAAAGACTTCAAGGCTTTGATGTTTTTTATTTAACGGGTACTGATGAACATGGTCAAAAAATTCAACGAAAAGCTGAGGAATTAAATGTCTCACCGCAAGCATACTTAGATGATATCGTTGTTGGAATTAAGGATCTATGGACAAAATTAGATATTTCCTATGATGACTTTATCCGTACGACGGAAAGCAGACATAAAGAAATTGTTGAGAAGATTTTCAAGCAATTACTTGATCAAGGTGATATTTATTTGGACGAGTATGAGGGTTGGTATTCTGTACCGGATGAAACATATTATACTGAAACACAAATTGTTGATCCACTATATAATGAAGAAGGAAAAATTATTGGTGGTAAGAGTCCGGACAGCGGTCATCCAGTAGAGTTAGTTAAAGAAGAGTCATATTTCTTTAAAATGAGTAAATATGCTGACCGATTACTGAAGTATTATGAAGAAAACCCAGAATTTATTCAACCTGAATCAAGAAAAAATGAAATGATTAACAATTTCATTAAACCAGGTTTAGAAGATTTAGCTGTCTCACGTACTTCATTCGACTGGGGTGTAAAAGTACCTGGTAATGCTAAACACGTAATTTATGTTTGGATTGACGCTTTATCTAACTATATTACAGCTTTAGGATATGGTTCAGATAATGAAGAAAACTATAAAAAGTATTGGCCAGCGAATGTTCATTTAGTTGGTAAAGAAATTGTACGTTTCCATACGATTTATTGGCCGATTATGTTAATGGCATTAGACTTACCATTACCTAAAAAGGTCTTTGCTCACGGATGGTTATTAATGAAAGACGGCAAGATGAGTAAATCAAAAGGAAATGTTGTAGATCCAGTAGTATTAATCGACCGATATGGCTTAGATGCTCTAAGATATTATTTATTACGTGAAGTTCCTTTTGGATCAGATGGTATTTTTACACCAGAAGGATTCGTTGACCGTATTAATTTTGATTTAGCAAATGATTTAGGTAATTTATTAAATCGAACAATTGCAATGATCCAAAAATATTTTGATGGTAATATTCCTGCAGTTAATGGAACAGTAACAGATTTTGATGAAAACCTTCAACAAGTGGCAAAGAACACGAAGGAAACTGTGGAAGCAGCAATGGAAAATATGGAGTTTTCAGTTGCATTAACAAATATTTGGCAGTTCGTTAGTCGTACAAACAAATATATTGATGAGACACAGCCGTGGGTACTTGCTAAAGACGAAAGCCGTGTAAATGAACTAGCATCGGTAATGGCACATTTAGCTGAGTCTTTACGTCAAGTTGGGATTTTATTAAAACCTTTTTTAACTCAGACTCCAGCGAAAATTTTCACTCAGTTAGGACTAGTTGATGAAAAGATTCTTTCATGGGACAGCCTGAATAAGTTTGGAGCAATTCAGGAGGATACGAGAGTACAAAAGGGTGAACCAATTTTCCCACGTTTAGAGACAGAGGTTGAAGTTGCATATATTAAAGAACAAATGCAAGGTACTGTAAAGCCAGTGGTAGAAGAGAAAGTGGAAGAAACTGTTCCTGAAATTACAATTGATGAGTTCTTTAAAGTTCAACTTAAGGTTGCTGAAGTAAAAGAAGCTGGTGCAGTAAAAGGAGCAAAAAAACTTCTAAAACTTCAATTAGATTTAGGAAATGAATCAAGACAAGTTGTATCAGGTATAGCGGAATACTATAAACCAGAAGACTTAATTGGTAGAAAAGTGATCTGTGTAACGAATTTAAAACCTGTAAAGCTAAGAGGGGAACTATCCGAAGGGATGATCCTTGCAGGAAGTATTGAAGGTAAACTATCACTTGCAACAATTGATCAATCATTACCAAACGGTACTATTATTAAATAATGTTACTAGGAAAAGTATTTCGTGTAAAAACTAACATGAAATACTTTTCTTTTTTGTTTTGTTTTACTGAAATAATTGTTGTATTGTGCAGAAAATTGTAAAAATATCATAAGAATCACAAATATGATAATATTTTGTTGATTTATGGCAGGTGTTAACAAGTTATTGTTAAAAAATGTCACTATATGAAGAAAATATTACAGGTTGATTACAATAGTAAACTAAAAAAATTATCAGAATTTTGTTTCAAAAAGTATGAAAGTCTTGATATAACATGGAATTAATTTAAAACATCTTTAAAAATTTATTAGAAATTGCTTAATTTTGACTGTTTTTTTTTGTAACGGAATTGTTAACTGTGCGTTAGGTAAGAAATTTTACGGTATGCTAGACTAAATCTCAGATGAGCAAAGGGGAAGTAAAAATGCTTTTTGATACACATGTACATTTAAATGCAGATCAATACAAAGAAGACCTTGAAGAAGTAATTAGTAGAGCTCTGGAAGCAGGAGTTGTTCATCAAGTGGTTGTTGGCTTTGATCGACCAACAATTACGAAAGCTATGGAATTAATTGAGAAGTATGATTTTCTTTATGCAGCTATTGGCTGGCATCCAGTTGATGCAATTGACGCAACTGAAGAAGATTTTGAATGGATTAAGGAATTATCAAAACATCCTAAAGTAGTAGCAATTGGTGAAACTGGATTAGATTACTACTGGGATAAATCTCCAAAAGAAATCCAAAAAGAAGTATTTCGCAAACAAATTCAATTAGCAAAAGAATGCGGACTACCGATTGTCATTCACAATCGAGACGCAACAGAAGACATTGTAACCATTTTAAAAGAAGAAAATGCATCAGAAGTAGGTGGCATCATGCACTGCTTCGGCGGAAGTGTGGAAACTGCAAAAGAATGTATTAAAATGAACTTCTATATTTCATTAGGAGGACCAGTTACATTTAAGAATGCAAAAAAACCAAAAGAAGTTGCGACAGAGATTCCGTTAGAAAATCTATTAATCGAAACGGATTGTCCATACTTAACACCACATCCGTATAGAGGAAAAAGAAACGAACCTAGCTATGTATCACTTGTTGCTGATGAAATTGCACGTTTAAAAAACATTTCAGTTGAAGAAGTTCAAAAACGAACTTTCGAAAATGCGTGTAATATCTTTCAGATTAACAAATGATTTCATGAACTAGTACGAATACATAATATTCGTCACAGTTCACGTATGAAGAGTTGAAGAATTTGTCGAAAGAAAACTCTTCTACTTCTAAATCTAGTAAACATACATTCAGTAGAGTAGAAGCACTAGTTAATAGGTTTGGAGCTAGTCAATCTTTTTTCTCAGGCGAAAAGGAGGAGTAAAATCGTGATAGACGCGAATAGGTTACTTTCTAGACTTGGGAGTAGTAAAAAACTAGCAGTACAACTTGCAGGAGCTTTAGTTTTCACTGGATCAGTAGGTACAGGAGCATATGAGGGACTTAAAGAACAAGTAACTCTTGAGGTAGACGGGAAGGAACAGGTTATTCAAACACATGCAAATACTGTGGCTGAATTATTAAAAGAACAAAATATTAATATTACGAATGCAGATGAAATATATCCGTCAGCCAAAACGAAAATATCAGACGATATGGATATTACAGTTCATTTAGCAAAACCTGTTAAACTTACGATCGATGGGCAAGAAAAAGTCATTCAGACAACTGCTCAAACGGTAAAGGAATTATTAAAGGAACAAAATATTAAGATCAATCCTGATGATGTTATAATGCCTGCACTGTCAACACCGTTAGAGGAAAATGGTAAGGTATCTTACGAAAAAGCATTCCCTATGGTATTAAATGACGGAGGAGTTTCTAAAAAAGTATTTGCAACTTCGACTACTGTCGCTGACTTTTTAGAAAAGCAGAACATTACACTAAACGAATTTGACCGAGTTGAACCAGGTGCCGGCGAAATGATCAAACAAAATGATACAGTTCGAGTTATCCGTGTCGAAAAAGTCAACGATGTGGTGGAAGAGCCTGTAGATTTTAAAGAAAAAGAGCAAAAAGATTCTTCTATGTATAAGGATGAATCTTCGGTCATTTCAGAAGGTGTAAAAGGACTTGTTAAACGTAACTTTGAACTGATTAAAGAAAATGGTAAGGTAGTTTCTAAAACGCTAGTTGATGAAACTATTTTAAAAGAACCAGTTGATCGAGTAGTTGCAGTTGGAACAAAGTCTGTACCAAAATCAAGTGCATTAGTAAAATCTAGTGCGCCTAAATCAAGTAGTAAGGTAAAAGAAATGTATGTTGAAGCAACTGCATATTCTCCTTACGATGCTGGGATGTCTGGTGTAACAGCTTTAGGTATTAATGTTCGTAAAAATCCTAACACAAAACTGATTGCAGTTGATCCAAAAGTGATCCCTTTAGGATCTAAGGTTTGGGTTGAAGGATATGGTGTTGCTATTGCTGGTGATACTGGTGGAGCAATTAAAGGTAGAAGAATCGATATTTTAATGCCTACAAAAGACGATTGTTTTGATTTTGGTCGTCGTACTGTAAAAATTCGTATTATTAGCTAATATTTTTAAAATAGATCGTTGATTGAATAAAAGTAGAAGGATAAGTCCTTCTGCTTTTTTTTATACTACTTTTAAGAGAGTATGAAGTTTTATTATCCTTATGGTATGATTACATATACTTGTATTGGTTGGAGGAACAAATGAAAATTAAAGAAATCATTGTTGTTGAAGGTAAAGATGATACGGCGGCAATTAAAAGAGCTGTGGATGCAGATACAATTGAAACAAGTGGTTCTGCTATAAATAAGGATACTTTAAAATTAATAAAGCATGCTCAGGAGACTCGAGGAGTTATCGTATTTACAGATCCTGATTATCCTGGTCAACGTATACGCTCGATTATTAAGGAGCATGTACCAGGATGTAAGCATGCATTTTTACCAAAGGAAGAAGCTGTTCGTTCAGGTAAAAAAGGATTAGGAATCGAGCATGCTACTAGAGAATCTATTCGAAATGCTTTAATTCATGTTAAGCAGGAATTTATCGAAGTTGAATCTGAAATTACAAAAGAAGATTTAATAGATGCCGGATTAATTGGACATCCCTCTTCAAGTGAAAGACGAGATAAGCTTGGTAAAATTCTTAATATAGGTTATACAAACGGTAAGCAACTAGAGAAAAGACTGCAAATGTTTCAAATCTCAAAAGATGAATTTGGGCAAGCAGTAAAAAAAGTTTTAATGGAGGAAAAATAATGAAGGATATCGCGACACCTAGTCGAACGAAAGAAATATTAGCCAAGTACGATTTCTTCTTTAAAAAAAGCTATGGTCAAAATTTCTTAATTGATACAAATATACTAGAAAACATTGTAAGTTATGCAGATTTAACTGAAGAAAGTTGTGCAATTGAAATTGGCCCGGGAATTGGGGCATTAACTGAGCAAATTGCTAAGCGTGCTAAGAAAGTATTAGCTTTTGAAATAGATAATAGACTAATCCCAATCTTAGAAGATACACTTTCACAATATGACAATATACAAATCGTTAATGAAGACGTACTAAAGGCAGATGTTGAAAAAGCGATCAATGAGTATTTGCCAAATGAGTTAGATATAATGGTAGTCGCAAACTTGCCTTATTATGTAACGACACCAATTATCATGAAGCTATTAACAGAAGGATTACCAATCAGAGGAATTGTTTGTATGTTGCAAAAAGAAGTAGCTGACCGTATAGCTGCTAAGCCGGGAACAAAGGATTATGGTTCACTATCAATAGCTATACAGTTTTATACACATGCTTCAACTGTTATGACTGTACCTAGAACGGTCTTCATGCCACAGCCAAACGTTGATTCTGCTGTTATAAAGCTAGTAAAACGTGAAGCACCAGCAGCTGAGGTAATTGATGAATCATTCTTTTTTGAAGTAGTTAGAGCAAGCTTTGCTCAAAGACGAAAAACATTAAATAATAATTTATTAAATAACTTTTCACATCTAAAAAAGGATAAAGCAATACTTGAAGCTTGTCTTCTAGAGGCAGGTATTGAAGGAACAAGAAGAGGAGAAACTTTATCAATTCAAGAATTTGCAACATTAAGTAATAGTCTATATAAACAAGTAAAATAAAAAATAGATGATTATAAGCTAATTTACCAACTAGTTTGTAATCATCTTTTTTATTTGCTCCTTTATTTTAGTTCGGATGCCCTACAAAAGTTCAATAAACCTTCTTTTCACCCTTTTTTTTGTCCATACATAATCTAAAAAAAGAGAGCGAACTCGTAGTGTACTTAAGCAATTTTGGAGGGGAAGGCATGTGAATATTAATGTAGGGGATATAGTAGAAAGAGCATCTTATAAATATGACCTAGTTTTTCGAGTAGTGGAGGTAAAACAAATCGGGGATGAAGTCATTGCTGTTCTATATGGTGACGATTTTCGTTTAATTGCTGATGCGCCTTTATCTGACCTGCGAGTAATCATTGAATCAGAGTATCGAGAAAAAGGTAAAAGATCATCTGTTCAAATTGAGGAAAACTACAAACTATTTAAAAGAGAAGCCTTGGAGCAAAAAGAAAAAAGAAGATTTCAAGCAACAAATGGATATAGAACAGATGTAAATCTTTTTCAAATACCAGGTCGGGTTCTTCACATCGATGGAGATCCAATATATTTAAAAAAATGTCTTGAAATGTATAATAAGATGGGTGTTCCCGTTGAGGGAATCTATTGTAAGGAAACAGAATTACCAACAAAAATTGGTTATTACTTAGATCATTATCGTCCCGATATACTAGTTATAACTGGTCATGATGCATACACAAAGGCAAAAGGGGTCGTTACTGATATAGAAGCTTACAGACATTCAAGATATTTTGTCGATGCTGTAAAAGAAGCGCGAAAAAAGGTTCCATCTTTAGACCATCTTGTAATTTTTGCTGGGGCATGTCAATCTCACTTTGAAGCGATTATACGTGCAGGAGCAAACTTTGCAAGCTCACCAACTAGGGTAAACATACATGCATTAGATCCAGTTTATGTCGTTGGGAAGATAAGCTTCACATCATTTATGGATCGAGTAAATGTTTATGAAGTGGTTCGTAATACAATTACAGGTGAAAAGGGACTAGGCGGAGTAGAAACAAAAGGAATTTTAAGAACAGGGCTACCTTTCCAATCGATGGAAGAGGAGTAAGGAAAAGATTTTCTACATTAACGAGAAAACTCGTATGTAGAAAATCTTTTTTTTATTTTCATACATAAATTTTCTGATTTTCACAAATAATAATCGGGTGTTTTTAAAAAAATATTGACAGGTAACCAGTATCGTTGGTATAATTTTATCTTTTTTGACTTAGTTTACATAAGATGGTATACTTGTCATAGTGAGGTGGTATGAAATGGCAAAAAAATTATCTGAAATAAAGGATACTTTAGATAGTCATGTTGGACAACGACTTACATTGAAAGCAAACAGCGGACGTAGAAAGACTGTGGAACGTTCCGGTGTATTAGCAGAAACATATCCATCCATATTCGTAGTACAATTAGATCAAGAAGAGAACACATTTGAACGCTTATCTTTTAGTTATGCAGATATTTTAACAGAAACAGTTGAATTGTTTTTCTGTGATGACCATACAAGTGGACTGATGGCGAATGGGCAGTAGAATTTTCTACTGTCCCTTTTCTTTTTATTATTCATGAAATTAAACAGATTTACACATACTAACAATGTCGAAGTGGAAAAAGGGGGTTGCTTTTTTTGGGTAGAAGAAAAAGAGGTATAATGTCACAGAGCTTTAAAGAGGAACTTGCAAAAGATCTTGGTTTCTATGACGTCGTTCAAAAAGAAGGCTGGGGAGGCATTCGAGCGAAGGATGCCGGCAACATGGTTAAAAGAGCAATCGAATTAGCTGAGTTACAATTATCTAATAAGCAACAATAAACAATCTTCACTTCGACAAGCGATTTTGTCTACACATCAAACCGAAGCTAAATGCTTCGGTTTTTGTGAATCTTCCCAAAGAAAATTTACTGTTCTAGCTCACTTTCATTGGGGTACATTTTTCTTATGAGTTAATTATGATACAATAGCAAAAAAGTAAGTGTTCATAAGAAGGTGAGAATAGTGAAATTAATGGTGAAGGCTCCTGCGAAAATAAATCTTTCATTAGACGTAGTAGGGAAAAGAGGCGATGGTTATCATGATGTAAAAATGATCATGACAACGATCGATTTAGCTGATCGAATTGAATTAGAGCTTATTCAAGAAGATAAGATTGTCGTTACATCACACAATCGTTACGTGCCAGATGATCAACGCAATTTAGCTTATCAAGCTGCGATGCTACTCAAAGAAATGTTCGGAGTTAAATTAGGAGCGCATATTTTTATTACTAAAAATATACCAGTTGCTGCTGGTTTAGCCGGAGGTAGTTCAGATGCTGCGGCAGTACTAAGAGGTCTAAATAAGCTTTGGAATTTAAATTGTTCGTTAGATGAATTAGCGGTAATTGGTTCTAAAATCGGGTCGGACGTATCATTTTGTGTTTACGGAGGAACAGCTATAGCTACAGGTCGTGGCGAAAAAATTGAACATATCGATACACCACCGCCTTGTTGGGTTATTCTAGCAAAACCAACACAGGGTGTTTCAACAGCAACTGTTTATCAAAAGCTTAAATTAGATAATATTCAACATCCTGATGTAGATCGTATGGTTAATGCCATTTCGAATAAAAATTACGACGATATTTGTCTGTCATTAGGAAATGTATTAGAAACAGTTACACTGCAATTACACCCTGAGGTTGCAATGATTAAGGATCAAATGAAACGTTTTGGTGCAGATGCTGTTTTAATGAGCGGAAGTGGTCCTACAGTATTCGGATTAGTTCGCCATGATTCTAGGATGAATCGTGTTTATAATGGATTAAAAGGTTTCTGCGATCAAGTATACGCCGTTCGGATGTTAGGTGAAAGGGAAAAACTTGATTAAAAACGAATATTATTATAAAATTTTTATAAAATATTCGTGATTTGAGGTGCTGCATGAAAATTAGAAGAAGCTCTCGTCTTGTAGGTATGACACACTATTTGTTGCATCATCCACAACAATTAGTATCTTTAACATTTTTTGCTGATTTATATGCGTCTGCTAAATCATCAGTAAGTGAAGATTTAGGTATTATAAAGCAGACGTTCGAACAGCAAGGAATTGGGACACTATTGACTGTGCCAGGAGCAGCTGGTGGTGTAAAGTATATTCCTAGTATTAGTAATCAAGAAGTAAATACAGTAATTGAAGAATTATGTGAACTACTTCAAAAACCAGACCGAGTGTTGCCCGGTGGATACTTATACATGACTGATATATTAAGCAATCCTAACTATGTTAATAGTGTAGGCCGTATGTTTGCATCTATATTCAGTAATCAAAAAATAGATATCGTTATGACAATCGCAACAAAAGGAATTCCTTTAGCATATGCAGTTGCAAACTTTTTAAATGTACCAGTTGTAATTGTTCGTCAAGATAACAAGGTTACGGAAGGATCAACAGTAAGTATTAATTATGTATCTGGTTCATCAAAACGTATACAAACTATGTCATTGGCAAAAAGAAGCATCGAGGCAGGTTCAAATGTTTTAATTATCGATGATTTCATGAAAGCTGGTGGAACGGTTACTGGTATGAAAAATTTGCTTAAAGAATTCCAGGCAAATGTTGCAGGAATTGGTGTATTAGTTGAGGCAGTAAATATCGAAGAAAGATTAGTTGAAGATTATATTTCACTTGTAAAGTTATCTGAGGTAAATGAAAGAGAACAGCTTATTCGAGTTGAAAGAGGCAATTTCCAAGAAGAATCATTTATTAAAACTGAAAGCTTATAGTCATTAAATAGATAAGCTAATTGTATATAATGAAGAAGGGGAAGATACATAATGCAATTAATTCATACTGATCATGCACCAAAAGCAATTGGACCATATTCTCAAGCAATAATCGCTAATGGATTATTATATACTTCTGGACAAATTCCTTTAACTGTAGAAGGAAATATTGTAGAAGGTGGAATTGAGGAACAAACAAAGCAAGTGTTTGCCAACCTTAAGGCTGTTCTAGAAGAAGCTGGAACAGATTTATCAAAAGTTATTAAAACAACGGTATTTTTAAAAGATTTAACAACTTTTGTTGATTTTAATGCAATTTATGAAGAGTTTTTCAATGGACACAAACCTTCAAGAAGCTGTGTCGAAGTTGCAAAACTACCTAAAGACGTACTAGTAGAGATCGAATGTATCGCATTAGTATAAGACAAAAACCTGAAATTTTTTTCAGGTTTTTTTTATTGTGTGGAAGTATTACTTAGTTAATATTCAAAAATAGAAAAATAAATGAAATTAACTAGTTGTGAATTTCGTTGGTATTATGTTGAGTATTTATTAATCCAACTTCTTCATTTTTTTTATGATTTGAGCGGTTTTATAATATCAAACTGTAGTTGTTGTTTATTCTTGAGAAGTTAAAAATATTTAAGAGCTAATTTTTAGAAAAACCAGTTCAATGATAGTTTATTAAAATGTTCGATATTGATTGACAAGGTTGTTTTTTATTTTCATTAAAATTCAATTAAAATCTTCCGATAAATAAGTTAAGGACATTACTATAGTAAACTTTTGTAAAAATTAAATAATTTAAATAAAAAATTTTCCAAAAAGAAGGAAATTATTGATAATTGTTGAAACTTACTAATTATGGTTTAAGTTGATAAAGGTGGTGAACAAGATGGAAGTGACAGACGTAAGACTACGCCGCGTAAACACGGAGGGTCGTATGAGAGCTATCGCATCAATTACATTAGATCATGAATTTGTTGTTCATGATATTCGCGTAATCGATGGTAATAACGGTTTATTTGTAGCAATGCCAAGTAAACGTACTCCGGATGGAGAGTTCCGTGATATCGCTCATCCGATTAACTCTTCAACTCGTAGCAAAATACAGGATTCTGTATTAGCTGAATATCACCGTGTAGGTGAGTTGGAAGAAGACTTTGAAGAAGCAGGTGCTTCTTAAAAATATGACCAAAAAGAACCCATTAATGTATAATGGGTTCTTTTTTTATGGTATAATAAAATGGATTTATTTTGTGGAAAAATATTAAAATTATCATTTTGAGCTACCAGGTATAGGTATTTAGATTGATGGAGGATGACTATGTCAAATAAATATGCGATTGTTCTAGCTGCAGGAAAAGGTACTAGAATGAAATCAAAATTATATAAAGTACTTCACCCTGTTTGTGGGAAACCTATGGTTCAACATGTTGTAGACCACGTAATGTCAGTTGGTGTACAAAATATTGTAACTGTTGTAGGTCACGGAGCGGAATTAGTTAAAACACAAATAGGTGATCATAGCGAATATGCTCTACAAGCTGAGCAATTAGGTACTGCACATGCTGTTATACAAGCGGCGCCAATGTTAAAGGATAAAGAAGGAACTACTTTAGTAATCTGTGGTGACACACCATTAATTTCACCAGAGACAATTCAATCTTTATTTGATGAGCATGAAAGATTACAGGCAAAAGCTACAATTTTAACAGCTCACCTTGAGGATTCAACTGGTTATGGTAGAATAATTAGGGGCGAAAATGGGTCTGTATTAAAAATTGTTGAGCATAAGGATGCAAGTCCAGAAGAGCTAACAGTTCAAGAAATCAATACAGGTACATATTGCTTTGATAATAAAGCATTATTTGAAGCATTAAATGAAGTAAACAATAATAACGCTCAAGGTGAGTACTACTTACCAGATGTTATTGAGATACTAAAAGCAAAAGGCGAAATAGTAGCTGCTTATAAAACAGCAAATTTCGATGAAACATTAGGCGTAAATGATCGATATGCATTATCTATTGCAGAATCAATCATGCGCAAAACTATAAACAAAAAGCATATGTTGAACGGTGTTACAATTATCGACTCAGCTAGCACGTATATCTCTGCAGATGCAAAAATTGGTTCGGATACAATTATTTACCCTGGTACAATGGTCTATGGAAATAGTATAATTGGGACGGGTAGTACAATTGGCCCGAATACTGAAATTATCGATAGTGAAATTGGTAATGATACAGTTATTAAACAATCAGTTGTACATGAAAGTAAAATCGGTCATTCAACTACGGTTGGACCATTTGCTCACATTCGTCCGGCGTCAACATTAGGTGATGAAGTTCGAATTGGAAATTTTGTTGAAACTAAGAAAGTTACTTTTGGCAACGGAAGTAAAGCATCTCATTTAAGCTATATTGGTGACGCGGAAATTGGTCAAGGTGTTAATCTTGGATGTGGCTCAATCACTGTGAACTATGACGGTAAAAACAAATTTAAAACAACGATCGAAGACAATGTCTTTGTTGGTTGTAATTCAAATTTAATTGCACCTGTAACTGTGAAAAAAGGTTCATACATTGCAGCTGGTTCAACGATTACTGATGAAGTTCCAGAAGATTCACTAGCAATTGCAAGAGCAAGACAAGTGAACAAAGAAGGTTACTATAAAAATTAATTATAGATAAAAAGAAAAGAAAAAAAGCGGAGGGTACACGAAACATGCCTAATCATTATCCAGACAAGCATTTAAAAGTATTTACTCTAAACTCGAATCCTAAATTAGCTGAAGAAATTGCAAAACACATTGGTGTAGAGCTTGGTAAATGTTCGGTTTCTCGTTTTAGCGATGGAGAAGTGCAAATTAACATTGAGGAAAGTATCCGTGGTTGTGATGTATTTATCATTCAATCAACTAGTTTCCCTGTAAATGAAAGTATTATGGAATTATTAATTATGATTGATGCTTTAAAACGTGCATCAGCAAAAACAATTAACATTGTAATTCCTTACTACGGTTACGCTCGTCAAGATCGAAAAGCTCGTTCACGTGAGCCAATCACATCAAAGTTAGTTGCAAATCTACTTGAAACTGCGGGATCAACTCGAGTGATTACACTTGATTTACATGCTCCACAAATTCAAGGATTCTTTGATATTCCGATTGATCACTTATTAGGTGTACCTATCCTTTCAGATTACTTTAGAAAAAAACAGCTTGAAGATATCGTAATTGTTTCTCCTGACCACGGTGGAGTAACAAGAGCTCGTAAAATGGCAGATCGTCTAAAAGCTCCGATTGCTATCATTGATAAACGTCGTCCTAAACCAAATGTTGCTGAAGTTATGAACATCATCGGTAATATTGATGGTAAAACGGCTATCTTAATTGATGATATTATTGATACAGCGGGTACAATTACACTTGCTGCTAATGCATTAGTAGAGCATGGTGCAAAAGAAGTATATGCATGTTGTACACACCCTGTATTGTCTGGACCGGCAATTGATCGTATCGAAAACTCTTGTATTAAAGAATTAGTTGTAACAAATTCAATTTGTCTTACTGAAGATAAAAAGACTGATAAACTTGTTGAATTATCAGTTGCTGGCTTATTAGGTGAAGCGATTATTCGTGTATATGAAGAGCAATCAGTAAGTACTTTATTTGATTAATATAAAAATTACATCTTTGCTTTGAAACTTATAAGAGGACGTAACCAGAAGTGGTTACGTCTTTTCGTAATATAACCAAGTGAATTAGAATGGAGGATACTAAAATGAAGTTGTTTGTAGGACTCGGCAACCCAGGTAGAGAGTATGAAAGAACGCGGCATAATATTGGGTTCATTGCGATCGATGAATTAGCTCACCGATGGGGCTTTTCATTAACCCAACAAAAATTTAATGGTATTTATACTTCAGGAATTGTGAACGGAGAAAAAGTTTTCTTGTTAAAACCTTTAACATATATGAACTTGTCAGGTGAATGTGTAAGACCATTTATGGATTATTTTAATATTGACATTGAAGATCTTGTCGTTCTATATGATGAAATGGATATTCCAACCGGAAAGCTACGTCTACGTACAAAAGGAAGTGCTGGAGGTCATAACGGTATAAAGTCATTAATTCAGCATTTAGGAACACAAGAGTTCCAACGTGTTCGAATTGGTGTAGATCGTCCATCAAATGGAATGAGTGTTGTAAATCATGTATTATCAAACTTTTTTGAAGAAGAAATAGCTGAAGTAGTAGATGGTGTAAAAAGAGCCGCAGATGCATGTGAATATTTTTTAAAGCATTCTTTCGTGGATGTAATGAATCAATATAATAAAAAATAAAAAACAGGAATTTAAGCTTTCACATTGAATAAGTATAGTTAGTACAATCCATACTGTATATATGAATTTATGTAGTATGGAGGAAGTAATGGAATTATTAGATTGTCAGTGTCGGTATTGTAGTAAACAAATGGGTAGTATTGAAAAACAACAGTTGTTACAAGTTTCATCTTCGTATTGTCATTCTTTCGATGAAGAATTAAGCGATTTTGTAAATTTTATTCAATCTCCTAATCAAGTAATTTATATTGTGTGCGAGGATTGCGAAATGACTCTATCTGAGTTTCCACATTACCATGAATATAAGAATTTCATAAATTAAATTGCCTTTGGTTTATAACTGAGGCGTTTTTCTGTTTTTTTCTAGACTCTGTTAAGATGAAGTGTGTGTATCTATCCAAATGACACTTAAAATGGAGCAAATTAAAAAAACTATAAATATAAACTTCAACTAAGATTATTGTGACTTAGATTGACTGTTAGGGGAGATTGACTTCGTGATTGGTTTAATTGAACAATTTAACCAGTATAAAGATATTAAGAAAGTAATAAATGGCCTAAAAAATGGTCTAAGAGAACAATTGGTTACAAACTTAACGGGGTCTGCGAAGACATTGCTTGCTGGAGCTGTTTTTAAAGAAACTGGACAAACGCAGTTAATCGTGACAAATAATCTTCTCCAAGCTCAAAAAGTATCGGAAGACCTAAAATCAGTAGTTGGGGAAGATAAAGTATTTTTATATCCTGCAAACGAATTGATTGCTTCAGAGATTGCAGTATCAAGCCCAGAGCTTAGATCGCAAAGACTAATCGCATTAAACAGTTTGATGTCAAAAAAACCGTCGGTAGTAGTTACACCTGTGTCAGGATTAATTGGCTTTTTGCCATCTCCAGAATTATGGTCTAACTATCAGATTAATTTTGAAATTGGTGAAGAAATCGACTTAACGAGTTTGATTTCAAGGTTTGTTCAAATGGGCTATGAACGTGTTGGGATGGTTGAAAGTAAAGGAGAGTTTAGCGTACGCGGAGGAATTCTTGATATTTATCCGCTTACGTATGAAGATCCTATCCGAATTGAACTCTTTGATACAGAAATCGATTCAATCCGTTCGTTTTCTCCTGATTCTCAAAGATCTATTACAAAATATGAGAGTGTCCATATTGGTCCAGCGACGGAAAGGATCATTTCTAAGACTGATTTGCAATTAGGAGTTCAACGAATTGAACAAACATTTAAAACAACTCTATCAAAAATAAGTGATCAACAAGTAAAAGAGTTATTGGTTGAAAAGGTAACCTATGACATTGAACAACTAAAGCAAGGGCAATTGATTGATCAAATATACAAATACTTTGGTCTAATCTATGAAAACCAATTTAGTTTACTAGATTACGTTCCTAAGGAAACTGTTGTTGTTATTGATGAAATTTCAAGGGTTCATGAAATCGTAGAGCAGCTTAAAAAAGATGAAGCAGAGTGGTATACGTCTTTACTAGCTGAAGGAAATGCATTACATGGAGTAAGTTTTTCACATGACTTTTTTGAATTACTACATTCGAGAAAGCGTCAACAAATTCATACGAGTCTTTTCCCTAGAAGAGTACCTCATACGCATCCTGAACAAGTAGTTTCGATTCAATGTAAATCGATGCAAGAGTTTCATGGACAGATGAATCTGTTGAAAAATGAATTAGATCGTTGGAAGAAAAATAACTATACAATCGTTATGCTCGGCGAAAGTGACGAAAGAACAAATAAAATTGAAAATATATTAGAAGATTACAACATTGAAGGTAAAATTGTCTCTTCTTTAGAGCAAATAAAAAATGGTGAAGTATACATCATGAAAGGGGATCTTCGTTCTGGATTCGAACTTCCTTTAGAAAAATTTGTTCTAATAACAGAGCGTGAGTTATTCACGAAAAAAGCTAAGAAGAAAAAAAGAATCAATACAAAATTATCAAATGCAGAACGAATAAAAAATTACTCAGAATTAAAAGTTGGAGATTATGTTGTTCATGTAAATCATGGTATTGGTAAGTTTTTGGGAATTGAAACATTAGAGATTAATGGTATTCATAAAGATTATTTACATATTCGATATCATGGCGACGACAAATTATTCGTACCGATTGAACAAATTGATCAAGTACAAAAGTATGTTGGATCTGAAGGTAAAGAGCCAAAGATTTATAAACTTGGTGGTACTGATTGGAAAAAGGTTAAGAAGAAGGTTGAAGGCTCCGTTCAGGATATAGCTGATGATTTAATTAAGCTTTATGCAGAACGCGAAGCATCAAAAGGCTATGCTTTTTCACCTGATGGACTCGAACAACAAGAATTTGAATCTTCATTTCCTTATCAGGAAACTGACGATCAACTTAGATCAATTCATGAAATTAAAAAGGATATGGAAAGAGAACGTCCTATGGATCGACTGCTTTGTGGTGACGTAGGATACGGAAAAACTGAAGTAGCTATTCGAGCGGCTTTTAAAGCAATTGTTGAAGGTAAGCAAGTTGCTATTCTAGTTCCTACTACAATTTTGGCACAGCAGCATTTCGAAACTTTAAGAGAAAGGTTCCAAGATCATCCAATTAATATTGGTTTGTTAAATCGTTTCCGATCTCGCAAACAGCAGCTTGAAACGATGAAAGGCTTAAAAGAGGGCTCTGTCGATATAGTAGTTGGAACACATCGTCTATTATCGAAGGATATTATATATAAAGATTTAGGACTTTTAGTTATTGATGAAGAGCAAAGATTCGGTGTATCTCATAAAGAAAAAATAAAACAACTAAAAGCAAATATAGATGTTTTAACGTTAACTGCAACTCCGATCCCTCGTACATTGCATATGTCGATGTTAGGAGTAAGAGATTTATCAGTTATTGAGACACCGCCAGAAAATCGTTTTCCAGTTCAAACATATGTTGTTGAATATAATGCTGCATTAGTAAGAGAAGCGATTGAAAGAGAGCTTGCTCGAGATGGACAAATATATTTCTTATATAATCGAGTTGAAGATATTGAACGTATGGCTGAACAGATTTCGATGCTTGTACCAGATGCAAAAGTAGCTGTAGCACATGGTCGAATGAATGAAGGGGAACTAGAGTCAGTTATGTATGCCTTTTTAGATGGCCAATATGACGTATTAGTAAGTACGACGATTATCGAAACAGGCGTGGATATTCCAAATGTTAATACATTGATTGTATATGATGCAGATCGAATGGGTCTATCAACGCTTTATCAATTAAGAGGGCGCGTAGGACGTTCGAATAGAGTGGCATATGCTTACTTCACATATAAACAGGATAAAGTATTGACTGAGGTTGCCGAGAAGCGTCTACAAGCAATTAAAGAATTTACAGAACTAGGTTCAGGTTTCAAAATCGCTATGCGTGACTTATCAATACGAGGTGCAGGAAATTTACTTGGAGCTCAACAACATGGATTTATTGATTCGGTTGGTTTCGATTTATATTCTCAAATGTTAAAAGATGCAATCGAACAACGTAGAGGGGTTAAGAAAGAAGATATCATTTCAATTGAAATTGACATTGAAGTAGATGCATATTTACCTGATACGTATATTCAAGATAGTAAGCAAAAAATTGAGATGTACAAGCAATTTAGACGTGTTGAAACGTTTGAAGAGTTAAATGATTTACAAGAGGAATTAATGGACCGTTTTGGCGATTTCCCGTTAGAAGTAGGTTACCTATGTCAGGTTGCTCATATTAAACTTTTAGCTATTGCCGAGAAGATTGAACTGATTAAACAAGTTAAATCAGAAGTAAGTGTTTATTTCTCTGAGAAGGCAAGTGCTAATATTGATGGTGGGAAGTTGTTCCAATTATGTAATTCATTCGGTAGAGGCATTGGTTTGGGCATGGATGGATCGAAATTAAAAGTAACGCTAGACGTAAAAGGAAAAAATCCAGCTGACTGGCTTACTACGCTTGAAGGTTTAATTAATGGATTAAAGAATGTGAAAAAAGAAAGTGTAAATGCTTAGGGAATCGTTGCTTTAATTAGGCGATATAGCAATTAAAAGTTACCAAAAAGTGCTTACAGTACTATATTTTTAGTAAAGGTGTTAAAAAATCTCACTTATTTTGTATAGAACTTTCGTTGTGTAGGATACTATCATTAATTAAGGGTGACCTTACCTCATTGTCACTCGGATATCTTTCACCAACGTAGACATGCAAGTAAGTGAGGAGGCGCTTTACAAGTATGAAAGCAACAGGTATAGTTCGTCGAATTGACGATTTAGGTCGAGTAGTAATACCAAAAGAAATTAGGAGAACTTTACGGATTCGTGAAGGTGATCCATTAGAAATATTTGTGGACCGAGATGGAGAAGTCATTTTAAAGAAATATTCACCAATTAGTGAATTAAGTGATTTTGCGAAGGAATACGCTGATGCACTTTACGACACACTTGGACATACTGTCATTATAAGTGACCGAGATTCAGTTGTAGCAGTTGCAGGAGCTTCTAAAAAAGAATACTTAAACAAAAACATTGGTGATATTATCGAAAAAACTATGGCGGAGCGTAACTCAAAAGTAGTTAGCGAGCCTGGGGAAGCTTCATTTATCGAAAGTGTAATTGAAAAATATCAATCCTATGCAGTAGGAGCAATCATCGCAAGTGGGGATCCAATTGGAGCTGTTGTTATCTTTTCAAAGGATAAAACAATATCTGAAGTTGAAAAGAAAGCAATCGATACTGCTACTAACTTCTTAGCTAGACAAATGGAGCAATAATAATATATGAAGTAAACATGGGCCAGTAAAGGAATATTACCTTAACTGGTCTTTGTTTTTTCCCTTTAATATAAACTACCGGATTTACATTTAAAGAAACCCATTACTTGCTAAAATTGGAAAAGAGAGGTTTTTTCTTTTGGCAACTCTTTACATAAGCCCTATTAATGTAATACATTAAAGGGTGAACCGTCTAACAAAGGAGTTGTTATCCTTTTGCAAAAAGCTAAGCAAAAAGCAGCCCTACAAGGGGCTTTGTTCATAACAATAGCATCATTATTATCGAAAGTACTAAGTGCGTTTTATAAAATTCCATATCAAAATATTGCCGGCGATTTAGGTTACTATATTTACCAACAGGTATATCCTGTCTACGCAATTGCTCTAGCTTTTTCTACATATGGCTTTCCTTTAGTTTTATCATCTTATGTTGCTGAAAGATTGGCGAAAAAAGATGACAAAGGGGCTAAAGATTTGGTTTATGCAACATTTATGATGTTGTTAGTCATTGGTATATTGTGTTTCTTTACTTTATACATAGGAAGTAATAGTATAGCGAAGTTTATGCGTGATGATCATCTAGCGATGTTAATTCGTGTTGTTAGTGTTGGCTTTTTATTTGTCCCAATCACTTCAGCATTTCGAGGATATTATCAAGGTTTAGGGGATATGGGGCCTACTTCAGTCAGTCAGGTGATTGAGCAATTAATTCGAGTTATTACGATTTTAGTGCTTTCACTTTATTTAATGCAAACGACCGACAATCTTTATATTGTAGGTGCAGGGGCTGTTTCAGGTTCAATACTTGGTAGTATAGCAGCGATACTGTACTTCTTTTATTGGGTTTCTTTTCGTGGATCTGGTTTGACCATACCATCATTTGGTTTACTTAAAACCTATCGTTTAGAATTAAAAACAATTTTATATCAAGGTATCCTACTAAGCTTAAGTAGTTTAGTACTTGTATTCATTCAGTTTATCGATTCACTCTCTTTTTATCCGTTATTAGTACAATATGGATATCATGTTGAAGGCGCTAAGCTAGTAAAGGGTATTTATGATCGTGGATTTCCGCTAATTCAATTAGGTTCTGTCATTGCTTCATCGTTTTCACTGGCCCTAATTCCGTACTTATCAAGTGAATTAGTTCGAAAAGAACATCATTCTATTAATAATCGAATCTCAGGTGCCATTAGAGTAAGTATTGTAGTAGGAGCAGCTGCAACAATTGGTTTAATTTCAATTATCCATCCGACCAATATCATGCTTTATCGAAATGATCTAGGAACGGATGTCCTAACTGTTTTATGTATATCGATCTTCTTTGCTGGGGTATCGATTACGACATCTTCAATTGCACAAGGATTAGGTAAAAGTTTAATTCCAGCTTTAAATGTTATTGCTGGAGGTTGTGTTAAATTTATTGGAAATGTTATTTTAATGGAGCAAATCGGATCTAAAGGAGCAGCTTATTCAACGGTATCTGCTTTAATTATTGTTACGATTTTGAACTTAGCTTATATATATAAATTGTCAAAAGTAGCATTTTTTGATTTTAAGTTTATTGTGAAATTATTAGTATCTGTAGCCGTTATGTATGGTTGTGTATATGGTTATGAATATGTTTTTGAAAAATATGCGATGTTTATTAACCCACTTCGTTTAAGAATGTTAGTTGAGGCACTATCTTCAGCGGTTGTAGGTGCAATCGTATTCGCGATTGTATTAATAAAAATTAAGTTATTTACAGTAGAAGAGCTAAGTTCAATCGTTAAAAGTGAAAAATTACAGAAATGGCTTTCTTAAAAGAACAGGAGGATCAAAATGAACAAGATTACAGTTTTAGGTTTAGGAGCAGGTGACCTTAATCAGCTTCCATTTGGTATCTATAAAGAGTTACAAAAAACTGACAATCTTTATTTACGTACAAAAGACCACCCTGTTATAAGTGAATTAGAAATAGAAGGATTAACGTTCCAATCATTCGATGAAATTTATGAAAAACATGATCGTTTTGAAGAGGTATATCAAGAAATTGTTCAACTACTGGTGAAAGCTTCTGAAGCAGGTGCAATTACATATGCTGTACCAGGCCATCCTCTTGTAGCGGAAAAAACTGTTCAGCTATTAATAGAGCTTGCAGATAAAGGAAATATCCAGCTAGACATCAAAGGTGGACAAAGCTTCTTAGATGCAATGTTTACAAGTTTGAAAATTGATCCAATCGAAGGCTTCCAGTTTGTTGATGCAACGGATTTAGAGGCGGAGTCGATTACGTTTAGACAGCATTTGATCATCTGCCAGGTTTACGATCAAATGACTGCCTCACATGCGAAATTAAAGCTAATGGAGCAGCTTCCTGATGATTATGAAGTCGTAATCGTTACGGCAGCAGGTAGTTCAGATGAGCAAATAAGAAGAGTACCACTGTATGAGTTAGATCGCGATACATCAATTAATAATTTGACAAGTGTTTATGTACCTCCAGTTATAAACGAAGAGGATCTATATCATCAATTTGAAACACTTCGTTCTGTCATTGCTACTTTAAGAGGCCCTAATGGATGTCCGTGGGATCAAAAGCAAACCCATGAGTCATTAAAGAAGTACTTATTAGAAGAGGCTTATGAGCTACTTGAAGCAATCGATGAAGAAGATGACGATCATATTATTGAAGAACTTGGAGATGTATTACTTCAAGTCATGTTACACGCCCAAATTGGAGAAGATGAAGGTTACTTCTCAATCCAAGATGTAATTCAAGGATTAGTAAGAAAACTAATCTATCGTCACCCTCACGTTTTTTCAACAGTTCATGTAAATGATGAGGAAGACGTATTAAAAAATTGGCAAGAGTTAAAACAAGCTGAAAAAGGACCTGTCATTGAATCTATTCTTTCAGGCATACCAAAGGAACTTTCAGGAATATTAAAAGCAGAGAAACTTCAAAGTAAGGCCGCGAAAGTAGGGTTTGATTGGAAGGAACTACCTCCAGTGGTAGATAAGGTTAACGAAGAGTTAGCTGAAGTTCTCGATGCCATCAAATTGAATGATCAGTCTAAAGTTGAAGCGGAACTTGGTGATCTGTTATTTAGTATTGTTAATTTAGCACGTTTTATTGATGTAAATCCTGAAGAAGCGATTTTAAAAACAAATATGAAATTTACAAAACGTTTTCAATATATTGAATCAAGACTTCGTGAAATAAATAAGACATTTTCTGATGTATCTCTTGAAGAAATGGATGAGATATGGAATGAAGCTAAAAAATATGAATAATGTCTAATTGAATGAGAATTGAGGAGAATAAATTATGAGACTTGATAAATTTTTAAAAGTATCGAGAATTATTAAGCGTCGTACACTTGCGAAAGAAGTAGCTGATCAAGGAAGAATAACGATCAATGGAACAGTTGCAAAAGCATCTACAGAAGTCAAAGTAAATGACGAATTAAAAATTCGATTCGGACAAAAAATTGTTACAGCAAAAATTAATTTACTTAAAGAGACCGTTCGAAAAGAAGAAGCAGATGCAATGTATACAATCATTAGCGAGGAAAAACTGTCAGATAGCTTGTTCTAAAAAAGTTGTCCCTTCATATACTTGTACAAATAACACTGTATTAGGAATCGATTCACAAGCGGTACAGTTTATGTAAATGGAGGGACTAGTATGAATAATCCGTATGAGTTAAATGCGAAAAATACAAGCCAAATAATCGAGCAGGATTTATCGTTAAAAAGTAGAAGATATCTTGAGATTACTGGAGTAAAACAGGTTGAGAGCTTTGATAGTGAAGAGTTCCTATTAGAAACAGCTTTAGGCTTTTTGCATATTAAAGGTCATAATTTACAAATGAAAAACCTCGATGTAGAAAAAGGTCATGTAGCAATCAAGGGAAAGATTAATGAACTTTGTTATATTGACGAATACAACTCGGGGAAAGCTAAAGGAATCTTTAGCAAGCTATTTAAATGAGCTTAAACGTTCAGTTCTACTCAATGATAGCGATGGTCGGTATGGGTGCTTATCTTGGTATGGCACTAGATACATACCATCGTTTTTTATATCGAGGTACTCGTAATCGATTGATTGTATTTGCAACTGATATTTTATTTTGGGTTTTTCAAGCACTACTAGTTTTTTATGTATTATACTTAGTTAATGAAGGTGCACTTAGGTTTTATTTACTGCTAGCTTTACTATGTGGTTATGCGGCATATCAAAGTCTTTTTCGAACTATTTATAAAAAAATATTAGAGCTTGTTATTCAGCTGGTTATTAGCATTTATCGCATTATAGTAAAGTTAATCGTAATATTTATTGTAAAACCTATAAAGTGGATTATTCAGGTAATAATCGTCATTCTTTTGTTTATTTATGGACTCCTTATTCGACTAATCCGTTTAGTTTACAACGTTGTACTATCAATTCTTTTGTTTTTCGGCAGAGTATGTTGGTTTTTTGTGCCAAAACGAGTCAAAAACTATTTAATCCAATTTAAAGGAGTTTTCGGAAAATTCAAGAATATCTTCCTTACTACTATTAAAAAAGTAAAGGACCTTTTAGATAGGAGGAAGAAATAGGTGGAACATGCGAGAAAATTGGATTTAACTAGACAAGTTGAAGATAAACAAAATATTACTTTAGTTGAGGAACATGGTGTTAAGCCTAGGAGAAGGAGTTTTAAAAAGTTTTTAGTGCGAATTTCATTATTCTGCTTATTAACTGTCCCCCTATTCTTTTTATTACAATCTCACTATGTAACACAACAACATGTGTATTCATCTAAAGTAAAGCAATTAAAACTAGCAAAGGTTGATTTAAAGAAAACAAAGAGTACGGTAGAGGATTCAAAGCGCATGATTGACCAATTGAACGATGATCAATATATTATTGAGTTAGCTAGAAAAAACTTATTTTTTTCTAAAAAGGGAGAAATAATTTTTCCTAATATCAAGTAATTATCGTTTCATTGACACTTGTTTTTATAATTTTATATAATATAGTAAATCCAGTTAAACATTTTTAAGGAGGAGCATTTTTTTTATGTCAATTGAGGTAGGCAGCAAAGTTAGTGGGAAAGTTACAGGGATTACAAATTTTGGTGCTTTTGTAGAGTTACCAGAAGGAGTAACTGGGCTTGTTCACATTAGTGAAGTAGCTGACAACTATGTTAAAGATATTAACGAACATTTAAAAGTTGGCGATGAAGTAGAAGTAAAAGTAATCAATGTTGAAAAAGACGGTAAAATCGGTCTTTCAATCAAAAAAGCGAAAGAACGTCCACCAGTTAAAGAGGGAGAGCGTGAGCAAAGACCTCGTCAAAGCAGACCTTCATATGGAGGCGGCGGTGGTGGTAACCGTGGCAAAAATCAAAACCGTTCGGATCAACGTCCGGTTAAAGAAACATTTGATCAAAAAATGAGTAAATTTTTAAAAGACAGTGAAGACCGTCTAGCTTCATTAAAACGCAACACAGAATCTAAACGTGGTGGCCGTGGAGCTCGTCGAGGCTAATTTCCTACCTTTTCAGGACATAAATAGGTATATAGAACACGCACTCTTTAATGGGTGCGTTTTTGTATGAAAAAAATAATAAAATAACTTTTGCAAAAACTGTTGACGGGTAATTAGTACCATGATAATATAAATCTTGTCGTTTAAAGATAATGGCGGTGTAGCTCAGCTGGCTAGAGCGTACGGTTCATACCCGTGAGGTCGTGGGTTCGACTCCCTCCGCCGCTACCATTCCCTTTAACGGCCCGTTGGTCAAGCGGTTAAGACACCGCCCTTTCACGGCGGTAACACGGGTTCGAATCCCGTACGGGTCATACAACAACAAAAACGTTTGGTCTCTATAAGAGAGGCTAGGCGTTTTTTTTCTTTTTCAGGAACATGCGTCTCCGTCTCTTAATCCCATTCTTCATTCCATACTTTCTCTCTTTATTCTGAATTTCGATTGACATAAAATTTAATAATTGCGTTTCTTTTACCCTATTAGAGAAATTATGCTGCAAGCTTTTCTCATATTTTGTAAAACAGTTGTACGTAAAAGCTTTTTCCGTCGAAGAAAACTTTTAATTGCCTTTGTCATTTTGACATATTCCTTCAATTGGACAAGTTAAAATATGTTCAATAAACCAATTCGGATGAGGTGGAAATATGACGAAACTGCAAAGAGGGTCTTCTAATTCTTCAGCAAGCTTGGTCCCTACTAATGGATTTCAATCAGTATTTCGGCAATCTTCTAAATCAATTAAATCCAAATTAGAGAGAGCATTCTTTGACTTTGGGTTACTAATCTTTTTAACGGGATTTTTATTAGGACGAGCGTTGATACTATCACATATACTCCCGTTTGTATTACCGTTTTTTGCCTCAGTTTATATGATGAAACGTGAGCGTACAGGAATAGCTTTTGTTGCTCTTATGATCGGTTCATTAACTGTATCAATTGAAACGGTTAGTTATGCATTTGCCACAATTATCCTATTTTTTATCCTTAATATTTTCTTCGCTAGAGTTAAACGACATTATATAGGTTTAGTACCTTTTCAAGTTTTTTTATCAGTATTTATTAGTCATCTATTAATTACTTATGCTTTTCAACAAGAAGTTTTGATGTATGATGTTTTGATGGCATCAGTTGAAGCGGGATTAAGTTTTATTTTAACGATGATCTTTTTCCAAAGTGTACCTCTACTCGCTATTCCTAAAAGAAAACAGCTTTTAGGTGTTGAAGAAATCGTCTGTTTAGTTATTCTTTTAGCTTCAGTTGTGACGGGGACGACTGATTGGTATATTCAAGATTTATCTATTCAGCATATTGTTACTAGATATATCGTCTTACTATTTGCCTTCGTAGCTGGAGGAACGGTCGGTTGTACAGTAGGGGTTGTAACGGGCCTTATACTAAGTTTAGCGAGTGTTTCGAGTCTGTATCAAATGAGCTTATTAGCATTCTCTGGATTACTTGGTGGCCTCCTTAAAGAGGGAAAAAGATTAGGTGCGGCAGCTGGTCTATTAATTGGGACATGCCTCATTAGCTTTTATGCTGAGAAACAATCAGATATTATTTTTTCAATCATTGAATCAGTAATAGCGATTGTCTTATTCTTAATAACACCATCTTTCCTACTTAAACAATTAGCTAAACTAGTACCAGGAACAGAAGAACATTCTACAGATCAACAACAATACTTGCGTAAAATAAGAGATTTGACAGCCAATCGGATTACTCAATTTTCAAACGTGTTTGAAGCCTTATCTGCAAGTTTTTCACAGCCTAGCCAGTTTGCGCATATTGAGGACGAACTAACTGATGAAGAACTATTTATTTGTAGTATTTCAAATAAGTGCTGTAATAGTTGTATGAAAAAGGACCATTGCTGGTCAAACAATGGTGACCGAACATATCAATACATGGAAAATATGATGCATTTAGTTGAAAAGGATCAGCTCATTAAGAATGGCCAATTTATGAGAGAGTGGGAGAAGTATTGCCAACGCTCTTCAAAAATGGCCGATTTAATGAAGCAAGAGGTTTTCTACTTCCGTGCAAATCAAAGACTTAAAAAACAAGTTCAAGAAAGTAGAAGATTAGTGGCAGAGCAATTGCGTGGGGTTTCAAAAGTAATGGTCGATTTTGCAAAAGAGATTCAACGAGAAAAAGAAAATCATCAATTACAGGAAGACCAAATCCTACAAGCTTTATTAAACTTTGGAATTGACGTTAGCCAAGTAGAAATTTATAACTTAGAGCAAGGTAATATCGATATAGATATATTAATTCCATTTGAAAACGAGTACGGTGAATGCCAAAAATTAATTGCGCCAATTCTATCAGATATTTTAAAAGAGACGATTGTCGTATTAAAAGAAGAGGCAGCGACAATACCAAATGGAGGTAATTACTTAGTTACATTTGGATCAGATAAGGCATTTGTTATTGAAACCGGGGTTGCGACTGCAGCTAAAGGTGGAGGCTTTATATCGGGTGATGCGTTTAAAATAATGGATGTTGGAGCAGGAAAGCACGCTATTGCGATTAGTGATGGCATGGGAAATGGTGAGCGAGCTCATATTGAAAGTAATGAAACACTTAAACTACTTCAAAAAATATTAAATTCTGGTATTGAAGAAACCGTCGCTATTAAATCGATTAATTCAATTCTATCTTTACGTACTACTGAAGAGGTCTTTGCTACACTAGATTTAGCGATGGTCGATTTACACGATGCTTCAGCAAAATTCTTAAAAATTGGTTCATCGCCAAGCTTTGTGAAACGAGGCAAACAAGTAATCAAAATTGAAGGTAGTAATTTACCAATTGGGATCATTGATGAATTTGATGTAGAAGTCGTAAGTGAGCAGCTTAAAGCTGGAGACTTATTAATTATGATGAGTGATGGTATTTTTGAAGGTCCTAAACATGTTGAAAATTACGAAATGTGGATGAAACGTAAAATAAGTGAATTTGAAACGGATGATCCACAATCAGTAGCAGAATTGTTACTCGAGGAAGTTATTCGTTCGAATACAGGTGATATTAATGATGATATGACAGTTGTGGTTGCTGTTGTTAAACGAAACTTGCCAGAGTGGTCATCTATCTCATCATATAGTGCAATGGCTTAGTAAAATAAAATAAATAAAGGTTTATCCCCTCCCGTAATTGGACAAAATGGTAACAACTTTTACGCGGAGGGGATTTTGTATGTATAAGGGAAAGTTAAAACAAATTCTATTAATAACTGATGGTTATTCAAACCATGGTGAAGATCCGTTAGCTGTTTCAAGCCTAGCACAAGAATACGGTATTACAGTAAATGTAATTGGAATTTTAGATGAAAATGTACAAAGTGGTGACGGTTTAAAGGAAATCGAGGAAATTGCCAGAGCGGGTGGAGGGATTAGTCAAGTCGTTTACACAAAGCAACTTTCTCAAACTGTCCAAATGGTTACTAGAAAAGCGATGACACAAACAATTCAAGGATTTGTTAATAAAGAATTAAAGCAAATATTAGGCGATAGCAATTCGATAGAATCACTGCCTCCTTCAAAGCGAGAAGAGGTATATGAGGTTGTAGAGGATATCGGTGAAACTGTAGGTTTAGAAGTTATTATTTTAGTAGATACGAGTGCTAGTATGAAAGACAAACTAGAAACTGTTAAGGAATCATTATTTGATTTACAAATTAGTTTAAACTCAAGAACAGGAGAAAATGCCTACTCGTTATTTATATTTCCCGGGAAACATGACGATGTAGATAAATTACTAGATTGGACACCTAAGTTAGAAAAACTAAACACAATTTTTCCTAAGTTAACGATGGGCGGTATGACGCCAACCGGACCTGCTCTACGTGAGGCTTTAAACTATTTTAACGAACAAAACTACGATAGAGGTAATAATGGTGATGATGAACAATCAATTGAATGGGCAGATTAATTTAGCGCCTGGGACTCTCATTACTGGAAAGTGGAATAAAAACAAATACGAAATTAAGAGTTTACTTGGAAATGGAGCAAATGGAACAGTTTACCTAGCTTCTGGAAAAACTGGAGATGTTGCTATTAAGCTGAGTAAAGATTCTACTAATATCACGAACGAAGTAAATGTTTTAAAAAAAATCACACAGGTCCAGGATTCAATCCTTGGGCCTTCTTTTATCGATGTAGATGACTATATAAATCCAGGAACAAATGAATGCTGCTATTACTATGTTATGGAATACGTTAATGGTGTAAGTTTACCTAAATTTATTGAAAGAAATGGAATGGAATGGAGTAGTATTTTTATCATACAAGTTTTGTCATTGTTAGATAAATTGCACCATAAAGGCTTTATTTTTGGGGATTTAAAAACAGATAATCTACTAGTTACGAAAGAACCAAATAAAATCCAGTGGATTGATTTTGGAGGAGTTACTCAAATTGGACGTGCAGTTAAAGAGTTTACGGAGTTCTTTGATCGTGGTTACTGGGGCTTAGGTTCTAGAAAAGCAGAAGTTTCCTATGACTTATTTGCTGTTACGATGATTTTTATCCACTTGCATTGTAAAAAGCAGTTTTTAAAAAACGGGTTAGGAATAGATCAAATAGAACAAGTAATAACGCAAACACAAACCCTTAATCCATATAAAGAATTTCTAATGAAGGGATTAAGAGGAGAGTATGTTAATGCAAGTGCTATGAAACAAGCTCTATTAATGTATGAACAAAAGATAAATGCTACAAAAAAGAAGAAGAGTAAAAAGGATCAAGCTACTACAGCACAAACGATGAATCAAACAAGGCAATCGAAAAAGCAAAATCAGACTGCTAATCAATCAACACATTCAAAAAAAAATAGCCAGTCTACAAATCAACCTAGAAATTCAACTAGTCAGAATCAAAAACCTAACCAATCAACACAGACAAGAGCAGGGAACAACGTCCAAGTGAAGCAAAAGAAAAAAAGAATTCACTGGTTCGAAACATCGACCATTCTCTTGTTAATGGGCTTGGCCTATGCATTATATTTTTATTATCAGCTGTAAATTATAGTACTCCAAGTGTGTGAATGGTAACATATAGATATGAATTTTACTTTCATTAGGAGTATAGGTAAATGGTAATTAATCAATTAAGGGAATTTATAAAACAAAACAATATTATCAGAAATAGTGTAATTGTGATCGGTGTATCTGGAGGTCCAGACTCGATGGCGTTAGCTCATTCTTTTTTATCAATTAGAGAGGAATATGAGTTCTCGATTATTATTGCACATGTAGATCATATGTTTAGAGGGCAAGAATCTTTAGATGATTTGGAATATGTTAAGAACTGGTGTCTCCAAAATAACGTTCAATATGAAGGTAAGAGTATAAATGTGAATCAGTATATCGAGGAAACGGGATTAAGTAGTCAATTGGCGGCAAGGGAATGTCGATATCGTTTTTTTGACGAAACGATGAAGAAATATAAAGCGAATTATTTAGCGCTAGGTCATCACGGAGAGGACCAAGTTGAAACGATTTTGATGCGGTTAGTAAGAGGTAGCTCGCAGGTCGGTTACGCTGGCATTAGGGAAAAGAGATCTTTTAGTACAGGCGAAATTATTCGTCCATTTTTAAGTTTAAGAAAACAAGCATTAACTACATATTGTTATGAACAAAGTATTATCCCTCGAACAGATCCAAGTAATGATAAAGATGTTTACACGAGAAATCGATTTAGACATCATATTCTACCTTTTATTTTTGAAGAAAATCCAACTGCACATAAAAGATTCCAGCAGTTTAGTAGACAGCAATTGGAAGATGATCTATATTTAATGGAATTAACTGAAGACGCAATGAATACAGTTATAAAAAATAAAGAAAAGCAAGCAGTCACTATTGACGTTCAACAGTTTTTAAATGTGCCTATATCTTTACAAAGAAGATGTATTCAACTAATATTAGATTATGTCTACCTATCTATCCCCAAAGGCTTGACACAAGGGCATCTTAATTCAATTCTGACATTATTACGAAATGAAAAATCTAAGTGGGAGCAGCATTTGCCTGGAGGACTTTTTGTCACACGCTCATATAATGAATGCCTCTTTACATTCGAACAAGTGAATGTGAAGGATTATACTATTTCTATTAATGAGCCTGGCGAGTACGAACTACCAAATGGTTTTTCAATTAAAGTTGAATTAAACAATCAATGTTTTGAACAAAAAAATGACATGTTTATTTGTTCTGTCAAGGATGTTTCTTTTCCACTCATTGTTCGGAATCGAAAGAATGGTGATCGAATGTCATTAAAGGGTATGAATGGGTCAAAAAAGTTAAAAGATATATTTATTGATGAAAAAATGAAACAATCATTACGTGATGAATGGCCAATAATTACGGATAGTCAAAATAATATATTATGGGTACCTTTCGTAAAGAAATCTGCATTTGAAAGAAATTTTTCGACAGATGAGTCACTCATTGCAATACAGGTGGTTTCTAAGAGTTTCTAGGAGGAAAAAATGAAACAAGACATTCAACAAGTATTAGTAAGTGAAGAGGCAATTCAACAAAAAGTAGTAGAATTAGGTGCAGTACTAACAGAAGAGTACAAAGACCGCTTTCCACTAGTAGTGGGTGTTTTAAAAGGAGCTCTTCCGTTCATGTCTGACCTTATCAAGCATATTGATACATATATCGAAATTGATTTTATGGATGTTTCTAGTTATGGACATAGTACAGTTTCTTCTGGTGAAGTAAAAATTGTAAAAGATTTAAATACTTCTGTTGAAGGAAGAGATGTAATCATTCTAGAAGATATTATTGATAGTGGTCTAACTTTAAATTATTTAGTTGAACTATTTAAACACCGCAAAGCTAATACAGTTAAAATCGTTACTTTATTAGATAAGCCAAGCGGACGTAAAGCAAATATCGAGGCTGATTTAGTTGGTTTTGAAGTACCAGATGCTTTCGTAGTAGGGTATGGTTTAGATTATATTGAACGTTATCGAAATCTGCCGTATGTTGGCATTTTAAAGCCTGAAGTTTACACGAAATAAGTCAAGTTTTATTCGTTTGTTTACATGGTATAACTATGCTACTATATAAAGTAATTAAATTGAAAGAGAGGAGGTTTGGAATTGAATCGAATTTTCCGTAATACAGTCTTTTACATATTAATCTTCTTAGTTGTGATTGGTGTTGTTACATATTTCAATGGGCCAGAATCTCAAGTTAAGAAAGTAAGTTACGATACATTTTATACTAAGTTACAAAAAGGAGATGTTAGCAGTTTAACATCTATCCAACCTAAAAATGGAGTGTACATAGTAAGAGGTCATTTTACAGATGTAAAAAAAGGCGAATCTTTCCAAACTCAAGTACCAATTAGTGACGAAACGACAAAAATAGTTAACAAAGCAGTTGCTGACTATAAAATAAAGGCTAATTGGAATCCAGCTGAAACAACAAGTGCATGGGTGCAAATCTTCACTTCACTCATTCCATTTGTAATTATTTTCATTCTTTTCTTCTTCCTAATGAATAATGCACAAGGTGGCGGAAGCCGTGTTATGAACTTTGGGAAGAGCAAAGCTCGTCTTTATAATGACGAGAAAAAGAAAGTACGATTTAAAGATGTTGCAGGTGCAGATGAAGAGAAGCAAGAGCTTGTAGAGGTAGTAGAGTTCTTGAAAGATCCTCGTAAATTTTCTGAATTAGGTGCAAGAATTCCTAAAGGGGTACTATTAGTAGGACCTCCTGGAACAGGTAAAACATTATTAGCGAGAGCTGTTGCTGGAGAAGCTGGAGTTCCATTCTTCTCAATCAGTGGTTCAGATTTCGTTGAAATGTTTGTAGGGGTCGGTGCTTCTCGTGTTCGTGATTTATTTGAAAATGCGAAGAAAAACGCTCCTTGTATCATATTTATTGATGAGATCGATGCTGTAGGTCGTCAACGTGGCGCTGGATTAGGTGGAGGTCACGATGAGCGTGAACAAACATTAAACCAGTTACTTGTTGAAATGGATGGTTTCGGTGCTAACGAAGGTATTATTATCATCGCTGCAACAAACCGTGCAGATGTTTTAGACCCAGCGTTATTACGTCCAGGTCGATTTGATAGACAGATTACGGTAGATCGTCCAGATGTAATAGGACGTGAAGCGGTATTAAAAGTACATTCAAGAAATAAACCATTGTCACCAGAGGTAGACTTAAAAGCTATTGCTCAAAGAACTCCTGGTTTCTCTGGTGCAGATTTAGAGAATTTATTAAACGAAGCGGCATTAGTTGCGGCTCGTCGTGATAAAAAGAAAATCGATATGCTTGATATTGACGAAGCAACTGACCGTGTAATTGCGGGACCTGCTAAGAAAAATAAAGTTATATCTGAAAAAGAGCGAAAAATTGTTGCATTCCATGAAGCTGGACATACGGTTATCGGCCAAGTGTTAGATGAGGCTGAAATGGTTCATAAAGTAACAATTGTACCTCGTGGTCAAGCTGGTGGTTATGCTGTAATGCTTCCAAAAGAAGATCGTTACTTTATGACAAAACCAGAATTGCTTGATAAAATTACAGGTCTACTTGGTGGACGTGTTGCTGAAGAAGTGGTATTTGGTGAAGTAAGTACAGGAGCTCATAATGACTTCCAACGTGCAACAGGTATTGCTCGTCGTATGGTTACTGAGTTCGGTATGAGCGATAAACTAGGTCCATTACAGTTTGGTCAATCTCAAGGAGGAAGTGTATTCCTTGGTAGAGACTTTAATAATGAACAAAATTATAGTGATAAAATTGCTTATGAAATCGACGTTGAGATTCAAACAATCATTAAAGAATGTTATGCAAAGGCAACTGATATTATTAAGACGCATCGCGATAAATTAGACTTGCTTGCTAACACTTTATTAGAAGTAGAAACTTTAGATGCAAAAGGAATTAAGAGTCTTTGGGAACAAGGTACACTTCCTACATCTCCATCTTCAAATGATGAGATTAAAGTTAACATTTCTAAAAAGAAAGATGAACCAACTGAGCCTAAAATCACTGAATAAAAAATTAAGAGTGTCTTTATAGACACTCTTAATTTTGTTTATTGGTGAAAAGTCAAGTAAGCCAAGACCATGGGGAAATTAGGTTCATTGAAGCGTTTTAATAAACCAAAACGATCCATGTCCACAGCAGAAAGCATCTATTTTTAAACTACTATCAACTTGTGTTATCATTATTTTTATAGTGATTAAAAAATGTACTTGAGACAAAAAATATAAAATAAAAGTTTTATTTTTGAAATGGAGAGACGGTGGAGTATATGTTATTTGTAATCGATGTAGGAAATACAAATACTGTTTTAGGTGTTTACCAAGAAGATGAGTTAATACATCATTGGAGAATTGAGACGAATCGTTATAAAACGGAAGATGAGTACGGTATGGTCATTGGTTCATTACTTGAATATGCAGGTATTGGTTTTGATGAGTTTCATGCAGTTATTATTTCATCAGTAGTCCCACCGATTATGTTCTCACTGGAAAGAATGGCAACAAAATACTTTAAACAAAAGCCACTAATCGTTGGTCCTGGTATAAAAACAGGTTTAAACATAAAATATGATAATCCGAAAGAAGTTGGCGCAGACCGAATTGTTAATGCCGTTGCTGGAATTGCACAATACGGAAGTCCGCTGATTATTGTAGATTTCGGAACAGCTACTACATATTGTTATATAGATGAAAATAAAAATTACATCGGTGGAGCAATTGCACCAGGCATCAATATTTCAACAGAAGCACTCTATACAAAGGCTTCAAAACTGCCTCGTATAGAGCTTTCAAGACCTTCTAATATTGTCGGTCGTACAACTGTAGAAGCAATGCAGGTTGGAATCCTATATGGTTATGTCGGTCAAGTTGAAGGCATTGTAAAACGAATGAAAGATCAAGCAAAGGTAGAACCTACTGTTATAGCAACAGGCGGACTTGCATCATTAATATCTAAGGAATCGGATATCATTGATGTCATGGATCCATATTTAACATTAAAAGGTCTACATTTAATTTATAAACGAAATTCATAAAAAGGGGTACAACATGAAAGATTATTTAGTAAAAGCATTAGCTTTTAACGGTGAAGTCCGTGCATATAGCGTTAGATCAACAAATATTGTAAAAGAAGCTCAAGAACGTCATGACACTTGGTCAAACGCTTCTGCTGCATTAGGTCGTACACTAACAGCTGCTACGATGATGGGTGCTATGTTAAAAGGCGATGAGAAGTTAACTTTAAAGGTTGAAGGTAATGGTCCTATTGGCCATATTTTAGTCGATAGTAATGCAAAAGGTGAAGTCCGAGGATATGTTCAAAATCCACATGTACAAACTGAACTTAACAAACATGGAAAAATTGATGTAGCAAAAGCGGTGGGGACTGTAGGTACAATCTCAGTTGTTAAAGATATTGGTATGAGAGAACCTTTCACAGGCTCAGTACCTATTGTATCAGGTGAACTTGGTGAAGACTTTACTTACTATTTTGCTGTATCTGAACAAACACCTTCATCTGTAGGTGTCGGCGTATTAGTAAACCCAGATCATTCGATTTTAGCAAGTGGAGGATTTATTATTCAAATCTTACCTGGCGCTAGTGAAGAATGTATCACGAAAATTGAAAATCGTTTAAAAACGATTAAACCAGTATCTAAACTAATTGAAGAAGGCCTGACTCCAGAAGAAATTTTATATGAAGTGTTAGGAAAAGAAGAAGTTAAAGTTTTAGAAACGATGGATGTAAAATTCCAATGTCAATGCTCAAGAGAGCGAATTGAGGGTGCTCTTTTAAGTATTGGTAAACAAGAATTAGAATTAATTTTAGAAGAGGATGGAGAAGCAGAGGTAACGTGTCATTTCTGTAATCAACCTTATCATTATTCTGGTGAACAATTAAAAGAATTAATTAACAAATTGTAGGTGAAAATTAAAGGGATTTGTCGAGCTTTCTTTTCATAATTTATTATGAATTTCATACAAGTTATGTATAGGAGAAAGTAATTGACAGATTCTTTTGTTTTTTACATAATGTATATTAAACAGGTCAATATACTAGGAATTAGGAGTGGATGAAATGAAAGTTGCAAATTCAGTTTACGAATTAATCGGTAGAACTCCAATTGTAAAACTTAACAGATTAGTAGACGAGGACAGCGCGGAAATATACTTAAAACTAGAGTTTATGAATCCTGGTAGCAGTGTTAAAGATCGTATTGCTCTTGCGATGATTGAGGATTCTGAGAAAAAAGGTTTAATAAAACCAGGTGATACAATTATTGAACCAACTAGTGGAAATACTGGTATCGGATTAGCAATGGTAGCAGCTGCTAAAGGTTATAAATCAATTCTAGTAATGCCAGAAACAATGAGTATTGAGAGACGAAACTTATTACGTGCATATGGCGCAGAATTAGTTCTAACTCCAGGCCCTGAAGGAATGGGAGGAGCAATTCGTAAAGCTGATGAATTAGCAAAAGAAAATGGATATTTCGTTCCACAACAGTTTAATAATATTGCAAATCCTGAAGTCCACCGTTTAACAACTGGTCCTGAAATTGTTGAGCAAATGGGAGACCAACTTGATGCATTTATTTCAGGAGTAGGTACTGGAGGAACAATCTCTGGTGTAGGAGCTGTTTTAAAAGAAGCTTACCCTGGGATTAATATTGTCGCTGTTGAACCTGAAGACTCTCCAGTTTTATCAGGTGGTAAACCAGGTCCACATAAAATTCAAGGTATTGGAGCAGGTTTTATACCTGAAACATTGAACACGGATATTTATGATGAAATCGTTAAAATCAAAAATGACGATGCAATGGAGACAGCTAGAAAAGTAGCAAAAGAAGAAGGTATACTTGTAGGTATCTCTTCTGGTGCTGCAATCAGTGCTGCATTACAAGTTGCAAAAAAACTTGGAAAAGGTAAAAAAGTACTTGCGATTATTCCAAGTAATGGAGAGCGTTATTTAAGTACAGCATTATTCCAATTTGAGTAATTTTTTTTTGGTGGATTAAATGATAAATTTAAAATCCCTTTGCTAGCTGCAAAGGGGTTTTTTGTTTTTCCATAAAATGCTTTGATGTATACTTCCTACTTTTTGTGTAAAATGAAAAAAGAAGCGCTATCAGAGGGGGATATTCACATGAATTATGAAATCTTTTCAAAAGTTATCAATTATACTACACCTTTCTTTAAATACTTTGTAGAAACGGCAAAAGAGAAAAAGAATGCCGTACTTCTTGAGAGTGGTCGTGACGGACGATATTCAATTATGGCATCTAATCCTGTTGCGAAGTTATATGGAAAGGATAATAAATTAACGGTCGAAGTAGGGATTGAAGAGTGCTCTGAAAAAGTGGAGTATGAAGGAAATCCAATTGATTTAGCAAAGGAATATCTATCTAAATACACAGTGGAAAAAAGAGATGACCTACCACCATTTCAAGGCGGAGCAATCGGTTATTTCACATATGACTGTAACCATTATATCGAAGACCTACCAACAATGGCTGAGGATGTTTACAATATTCCAGATGTTTATTTATTAATCTTCCATGAAGTGGTTGTTTTTGACCATCAAGAAAATCAATTATATTTTATTGTTATAGATGAAATGAATAATGCTGTTAAGGCACAAGAACGAATTGACTCTTTAGAAGAATTCTTCATTAGTGAAATAGAGCAAATTGATTTATCTAGAAGAATTTCTACCGAAGAGGTTGAAAAAACAATTTATATGTCTGAACAAAAATTTACGGATGCTGTTGGAAACGTTAAAGAATATATCAGTGCGGGGGATGTATTCCAGGTGAATTTATCCGTGCTACAATCTGAGACGCTTGTAACAGATCCACTGTATATATATGAGCAGCTTAGAGAAATAAATCCTTCACCATATATGTCCTATTTAGATTTTGACGAGTTTCAAATTGTTAGTTGCTCACCAGAGCTATTAGTAGCAAAGCGTGATCAAGAAGTTTGGACAAGACCAATTGCAGGTACAAGGTCTCGTGGTAAAACAGTTGAAGAAGAACAACAACTGATGGAAGAACTACGTTCAAATGAAAAAGAACAAGCTGAGCATATTATGCTAGTTGATCTAGAGCGCAATGATTTAGGAAGAGTATGTGAATATGGAACTGTTGAAGTAGACGAACTATTAGTAATCGAAAAGTATTCGCATGTAATGCACCTTGTTTCAAATGTTAGAGGTGAGCTACAAAAGGATAAAGATTCATTTGATTTATTAAAAGCAGTATTTCCCGGGGGAACAATAACAGGAGCTCCAAAAATCCGTACGATGGAAATTATTGAAGAACTAGAACCAACCAAGCGTGGCATTTATACAGGTTCTGTTGGATGGATTAGCTTCACAGGAGATATGGAGTTAAATATTACGATTCGAACAATGATTACAAAAGATCAGCAAGCATTTGTACAAGCTGGTGCTGGTATTGTTATTGATTCTAATCCAAAACATGAGTATTTAGAAAGTCTTAAGAAAGCTCAAGCTTTATGGACAGCTAAGAAAGTAAGCGAAGAAAAAGCAAAGTTGGGTGGGAATGTAAAATGATATTAATGATTGATAATTATGATTCATTTACCTATAATCTAGTTCAATATTTAGGCGAATTAGGTGAAGAGTTAATTGTAAAACGAAATGATGAAATTACTTTAGAAGAAATCGAAGCATTAGCCCCGTCTTATTTGATGATTTCACCAGGTCCTTGTACACCGAACGAAGCTGGAATCAGTTTAAAAGCAATTGAACACTTTGCTGGGAAAATCCCAATTTTAGGCGTATGCTTAGGTCACCAATCAATCGCTCAAGTGTTTGGAGGAGACGTAGTGCGTGCAGAACGCTTAATGCACGGAAAAACATCGGCAATTACACATGAAGGTTTAGGATTATTTAATGATTTACCATCACCAATTGATGTTACACGATATCACTCTTTAATTGTAAAAAAAGAAACGTTCCCTGAGGAGCTTGAAATAACAGCTTGGACGAATGAGGGAGAAATCATGGCTTTAAAACATAAGACATTACCGATTGAAGGAGTACAATTTCACCCGGAATCGATTATGTCACAATTCGGTAAAGAAATGCTTAGAAACTTTTTACAAGCATATAAACCGTCTAGGAGTACAGTATGAAACTATATTTTAATGGAGAATACTTGAACGATCATGAAGTGAAAATATCTCCATTTGATCATGGCTTTTTATATGGCTTAGGAGTATTTGAAACATTTCGGATCTATAATGGGCATCCATTTTTATTATTTGATCATTTAAAGCGTTTAAGAAAGTCGTTATTGAACCTGAATATCGAGTGGAATTTGCTAGATGAGGAAATACAAACGATTTTAAATAGTTTAATTGAATTAAATGGATTACAAGATGCGTATATACGTTTGAATGTTTCAGCAGGTGAAGGTGAAATAGGTTTATACACTGGTAAATATTCGAATCCAAATACCATCATTTTTATTAAACCTATGCATGAAAGTAATATCTTAGAGAAAGAAGGGGTAATACTAAATACCCCTCGAAACTCTCCTGAAGGAAAAGAGCGATTAAAGTCTCATCATTATTTAAATAATATTATCGGGAAAAAAGAGATTGGTAACTCACCAAATATAGAAGGAATCTTTTTAAACGAAGATGGGTTTCTTTCAGAAGGTATCGTTTCAAATCTCTTCTTTATTAACCAAGATCGATTATATACACCACACGTTGATACGGGAATTTTGAATGGGATAACGAGACAGTTCGTGATTCATTGGGCTAAATTAAAAGGGATGACAGTTGAAGAGGGCTTCTACACGGAGCAAGAGCTGTTTAAAGCGGATGAAATATTTATTTCAAACTCAATCCAAGAAATTATTCCCGTTACAGTAATTGGCGAGCGGCTCTTTAATGTTAGTGAAAGTAGCATAATAAAGGATTTGCAAAAGGACTATAGACTGCACCGAAAATCCTTATTAAGCATGAATGAAATGGAAAGAAGTGAACAAGCGTGAGAAGAGCAACAAAACCCTTGATTTGTGGAAATTACTCATTACCAATTCAGAATGAAACTATTGTAATGGGGATTTTAAATGTAACCCCGGACTCGTTTTCTGATGGTGGTCGATACAACGAGATTGAATTAGCGATACAACATGCAAAGAAGTTAATTGCTGATGGAGCAAAAATCATAGATGTAGGTGGGGAGTCGACAAGACCTGGGGCTGCCATAGTTGACGAAGACGAAGAGTTAAGAAGAGTTGTTCCGATTATTAAAGCATTATCTAAAGAAATTGATGTGCCAATTTCCATTGATACTTATAAATCTGAAGTGGCAAAACAAGCCGTTGAAGCTGGCGCAACAATCATTAATGATGTTTGGGGGGCAAAGAAAGACCCTAAAATTGCTGAAGTGGCTGCTGCGTACAATGTTCCAATTTGTTTAATGCACAATCGAACAGATGAAAACTATTATAGTTTAATGAGTGATCTTGTCTGTGATTTAGTTGAAAGTATTAGTATAGCAAAACGCGCAGGCGTAAAGGATGAAATGATTATTTTGGATCCAGGTGTTGGTTTTGCGAAATCAGCTGAGCAGAATTTAGAAGTTTTAAACCAAATGGAGCAAATCAAAGCGCTAGATTATCCTGTGTTACTTGGTACTTCTAGAAAAAGGTTTATAGGGGAGGTTCTTGGTACTGAAGTACATGAGCGAATGGAAGGTACAGGGGCTACAGTCTGTTTAGGTATTACGAAAGGCTGCGAAATTGTACGAGTACATGATGTATTAGCGATTTCCCGTATGGCTAAAATGATGGACGCTATGTTAAAGATTGGAGTAAAAAATGGATAAAATTTACGTAACAGGTATGAGGTTTTATGGATACCATGGTGTATTTAAAGAGGAGAAAACATTAGGGCAACGATTTAATGTGGATTTAATTGTCGAATTAGATACAAAAAAAGCAGGAGAAACAGATGATTTGGCGTATTCAGTAAGTTACGCAGACTTATTTAAAACCTGCGAAGAAGTAGTTCAAGGTCAGTCTTATGATTTAGTTGAATCAGTGGCTGAAGAAATTGCCAAACAAATATTAAATACATATGATTTAATTCAACAATGTACTGTAAAAGTCATAAAACCAGATCCACCAATACCAGGACATTATGATTTTGTAGCAGTTGAAATAACAAGAGGTCGCATATGAAAAATGAATCATATTTAAGTTTAGGAACAAATATAGGCGACCGAGAAGGTTTTCTTACAAAGGCAATTAGGGAATTAGAGAATCATCCCGACATTCAAGTAGAACAAATCTCTTCTATCTATGAAACAGACCCAGTTGGATACACAGACCAAGATCCATTTTTAAATCTCGTTATTAAAATTTCTACCAATTTGACACCACTTCAATTACTTGATGTTACGCAAGGAATCGAAAAAGGTCTTGGCAGAAAAAGGGAATTGCGTTGGGGTCCAAGAACGATAGACCTTGACATTTTACTCTATAATCACGAAGATATAGAAGTTGAGCACCTAAGAATACCGCACCCGAGAATGTTTGAAAGAAGCTTTGTATTAATCCCCTTAAAAGAAATTAACCAATCAATTAAGGTTGAAACTAAATTTTTAGAGGATAAAGGAGTTCGATTATGGAAGCTGAAAAGTGGGGTAGACGGATTAGGGCTTTTAGAAAATTAAAAGGTTTTACCCAAGAAGGCTTTGCAAAAAACCTTGGAGTTTCTGTTTCTGTGTTAGGTGAAGTTGAGCGAGGGAATCGTATGCCGACTGAACAATTTTTGCATGATTGTGCAAAACAATTAAAAGTAAGTGTAGAGGAATTATCAATATAGAGTTTTATTGTAATAGAAGGAGGATGGGATGTGCTGAAAATTGGTGACATCGAGATGAAAAATCCCGTCGTATTAGCACCGATGGCCGGAGTTTGTAACTCAGCTTTCCGTTTAACCGTAAAAGAATTTGGTGCAGGTTTAGTTTGCGCAGAAATGGTAAGTGATAAAGCAATTCTTCACAATAATAAAAGAACATTAGATATGCTTTATATGGATGAACGTGAAAAGCCATTAAGCTTACAAATTTTTGGTGGTGAAAAATCAACATTAGTTGAAGCTGCTAAGTACGTTGACGAAAATACGAATGCAGATATTATTGATATTAATATGGGATGTCCTGTTCCTAAGATTACAAAAGTAGACGCAGGAGCTAAATGGCTTTTAGACCCAAACAAAATTCATGAAATGGTATATGCTGTAGCACAGAATGTAAGTAAACCAGTTACAGTTAAAATGCGTCTTGGATGGGATGACGATCATATTTATGTTGTAGATAATGCAAGAGCAGTTGAAGCAGCGGGTGGAAAAGCAGTTGCGGTCCATGGACGAACTCGTTATCAAATGTATGAGGGGAAATCTGATTGGAGCTGGATTAAAGAAGTTAAAAATCAGGTTTCGATTCCTGTAATCGGTAATGGTGATGTGGAGACTCCTCAAGATGCTAAGCGTATGTTAGATGAAACAGGCTGTGATGGTGTAATGATTGGTCGTGCTGCATTAGGAAATCCATGGATGATTTATCGTACTGTTAAATACTTGGAATCTGGTGTATTAATGCCTGAACCAGAAGCACGTGAAAAAATTGATGTCTGTTTATTGCATTTAGATCGTTTAATTGATTTGAAAAATGAACATGTAGCTGTAATGGAAATGAGAAAACATGCAGCATGGTATTTAAAAGGTTTGAAAAGCACTGCATTAGTTCGAAATCAAATTAACGAGGTTAGTACTCGTACCCAAATGGTTGAAGTATTAACAACATACGTTAATGAAGTGGAAGAAAAAATGAAAGCTACTCAAGCTTTGTAAGTTTGACAGGTTTCGCTTGACAAAATATAATAAGTTATAGTAAACAAAACTGCCAGATCGAAATACTGGCAGTTTTTCTATTAAAATCATATTGTATTTAAATATTTATTGAATAATTACGTGGAGTTGAGAAAATGAGTCACGAAGAATTAAATGATCAAGCCCTTATACGTAGGGAGAAATTAAAAACACTTGAAGGAAAAGGTATCGATCCATTCGGTAAAAAGTTTGTGCGCACACATTCTTCAAATGATTTATTAGCACAATTTGACCAGTTTTCTAAGGAAGAATTAGAAGAAAAAGCGATTGTTGTTTCATTAGCAGGTCGAGTAATGACTAAACGTGGTAAAGGTAAAGCCGGATTTGCACATGTTCAAGATTTAAATGGACAAGTTCAAATCTATGTTCGTAAAGATGCTGTAGGCGAAGAACAATATGAAATCTTTGATATTACTGATTTAGGTGACATTGTAGGTGTTACTGGTGTGGTATTTAAAACGAATGTAGGGGAATTATCTATTAAAGTTAAAGAATATACATTCCTTTCAAAAGCGTTATTACCACTTCCTGATAAATTCCATGGTTTACAAGATGTTGAACAACGTTACCGTCAAAGATATTTAGATCTAATGAATATGGATAGCCGACAAACATTTATTGCTCGCAGTAAAATTATCCAATCTATGAGACGTTATTTAGATAGCCAAGGTTATTTAGAAGTTGAAACTCCTATGCTACATGCTATTGCAGGTGGAGCTTCTGCAAGACCGTTTATCACTCATCATAACGCGCTTGATATGGAATTATATATGCGTATTGCAATTGAGTTACACTTAAAACGACTAATTGTAGGTGGACTTGAAAAAGTTTATGAAATTGGTCGTGTATTCCGTAATGAAGGTATTTCTACTCGTCATAACCCAGAGTTTACGATGATTGAATTATATGAAGCTTATGCTGATTATGCAGACATTATGGAACTTACTGAGAATCTAATTGCTCATATCGCTAAAGAAGTTTTAGGTACTACTACTATTCCTTACGGTGAGTACACAGTCAACCTAGAGCCAAAATGGACTAGACTTCATATGGTAGATGCGATTAAAGAAGCTTGTGGAGTAGATTTCTGGCCAGAGATGTCAGTTGAGCAAGCAAGACAATATGCTAAAGAACATAATGTTGAAGTTAATGAGAATATGTCTGTTGGTCATATTATTAACGAATTCTTTGAACAAAAAGTTGAAGAAACATTAATTCAACCTACATTTATTTATGGACACCCTGTAGAAATTTCACCGCTTGCGAAAAAGAATGCTGACGATCCACGTTTTACTGATCGTTTTGAGTTATTTATTGTGGCACGTGAACATGCTAACGCATTTACAGAGTTAAATGATCCAATTGACCAAAAAGAGCGTTTTGAAGCACAGCTTAAAGAACGTGAGCTTGGTAATGACGAAGCACATATGATGGATGATGATTACATCGAAGCATTAGAGCATGGTATGCCACCAACTGGTGGTCTTGGAATAGGTATTGATCGATTAGTTATGTTGTTAACTAATTCTCCTTCAATCCGTGACGTTCTATTGTTCCCATTAATGAGACATAAATAAGATTTAACGAACTGGCTAAAGGAATACTTTTAGCCAGTTTTTTTATGATTGGATGTATCTTTTTAATAGAATAAGGACATCATTTATTTATTGGAATCTGGTAGAAACTATCTGAATAAAAAGAATTTAAAATTAGGTATTGTATTTTGTTTTTATAGGTGTTATATTATTAAACGTTGTCACATTAATACGAAATGACAACGAAAAAAACTTTTAAAAAAAACATTGACAACATTCAAGATAAAATGTTAAGATGTTTAAGTCGCCTCAGAGCGACAAGGTGAACTTTGAAAACTAAA
>NZ_NUYF01000050.1:0-3921 GCF_002566505.1 Bacillus sp. AFS077874 | reverse complement strand
TAGTTTTCAAAGTTCACTTTGCCGCTTATCTCTTAGCGACTTATATAATAATAACATATTTAAGTTTGTTTGGTCAACAACTTTTTTATATTATTTTCTTACCTCATTTATTGGTTTAATGTGACAACGTTTAATAATATACCATTAATCTTTTTTGATTGCAATAACTTTATAATAAAAAGATCATGTTTCTCATTATAGCAAAAGAATAGTTAACTTTACTAAACGCTATTTACTATAATGAAAAACAATTACTCCGCCTTTATAGGTAATTCTACTACAAATAGTGAGCCTTTACCGATCTCACTTTTTACATATACTATTCCATTGTGCATATCAACAATTTTCTTTACGATTGATAAACCCAATCCATTTCCGCCGGTTGTTCTGTCTCTTGATTTATCTGCTTTATAAAATCTTTCAAATATATGCACTTGATCTTCTTCAGAAATACCAATTCCAGTATCTTGAATTTGTATAACTACCTTGTCATGATCTTGTATAGCAGATATAAATATATCACCATCGTTAGAAGTAAACTTTATACTGTTTGTAATTAAATTCATCCAAACCTGATTCAAAAGAGCCTCGTCTCCAATAAAGTCAATTTTACCAAGGTCAACATGCATATTGATATTTTTTTCCAATATCTGAGGTTCGCAGCTTAACAATGAGTACATAAGTTGGCTATTTAATGAAAAACTGTTCTTTTCTATTGGCTGGTTTTGTGATTCTAGAGAAGTTAGCTTTAGTAGATTATCACTAAGCTTCGATAATCTTGTACTTTCATACTCAATTATATTTAAATATTGCTTTCGCTCTTCTAATGGTAAACTTTCATTTTGCAATACTTTAGCAAAACCTTTAATAGATGTTAAAGGCGATTGAATTTCATGTGAAACGTTAGAAATAAACTCTTGTCGCATGTTTTCCATTTGATCTAAATTTTTGGCCATATTGTTAAAGCTATCTATTATCTGTCCTATTTCACCACCAAATGCATTCCTGAATTTTTCAAGATCCACCGATACGTTAAACTCACCTCTTGAAATACTTCTAATTGCCTGCATAATTTCTTTTACCATTTTCATTTGCTTTGGATGATGAAACATTCTACCAAACACAGCTCCTCCGAGCATTAATAATAGAAAGGTTAAAAAAGTATTTATGATTTGTTTCGTTAAATCTGATAAATTAGTGAGATGATGTTCATATAAGTAAATAGTAGAATAGTGAACAATTACGCTTCCGATCGTTATTGCAGTCGTTAATAATAATATAGCCCGAAGAGCATCTCTAATTTTTTTTAATACTTTCATTTCAATAACTCCATTCGGTACCCTAATCCCCATACAGTCGAAATTTTAAAACCAAATTCTTTCTCGGGAAATCTTTCCCTCAATCGCTTTATATGAACATCTACAGTTCTTTCATCCCCTGCATAATCGAATCCCCAAATGTTTTCAATTAATTGTTCTCTGGAATAAGTCCTACCTAAAGAGCTTGCTAAAGTAAATAAAAGTTCTAACTCTTTCAATGGCATATTGATTACTTCATTTTCATTTAGAACTTTGTAATTACCGTGGTCTATTACTAAACTTCCTATTTGAACAATTTTAGATGAAGATATTTTTGATCTTCTTAATAAAGCTTTTACCCGAACAACCAATTCGACTGGTTCAAACGGTTTTACAATATAGTCGTCGGTCCCTAATTTAAACCCCCTAACTTTCTGTTCGGTTTCACCTTTTGCAGTTAACATAATTATAGGAAGATCATATTCGTTACGTATTTCTCTACAAAGTTCGAATCCATCCATTTTAGGCATCATTAAGTCAATAATTAACATATCTATTTTGTTATCTTCAAAAACACTAATTGCTTCAATACCATTTGTAGCCTCAAAAACAGTAAAGCCCTCATCTCGAAGTAAAACATTTAATAGTTTTCGAATATGTGGATCATCGTCTACGATTAAGATACTAGCCATAAAAACACCTTCCCTAAAATTTAATCACACTGCATTATTTACTCTTAATTGTTGTTCTGCAAATTCTCTATACATTAAATGGTTACTATATAATTCTTCATGTGTCCCAATACCAGTTATTTTTCCTTTATCTAAAAATACAATTTGATCCGCATCTATAACTGTGGAAAGACGATGAGCAATAATTAACGTAGTTCTCCCTTTCATTAAATTGGAAAGTGCATTTTGTACAACTAATTCCGACCTACTATCAAGATTCGAAGTTGCCTCATCCAACATTAATAATTTAGGGTTTCTTAGTAAAGCTCTGGCAATACCTATTCGTTGTCTTTGCCCCCCAGAGAGTTTTATACCTCTTTCTCCAACCTCTGTATTAAAACCTTCAGGTAAGTCATTAACAAATTGATCTACATATGCCATACTCGATACATAAGCCAATTCTTCATTAGATATCTCCCTTTTAATCCCATAACAAATGTTATCTCTAATTGTCCCTACAATTAGCGGACTTTCTTGTGCAACATAACCTATTTGTTTTCTCCAACTCTCTAAATTGAAACTAATAATTGGATTATCTCCAATTGTTATTTCCCCATTTTTAGGAGGATAGAACCGTTCAACGAGTGAAAATAAAGTTGTCTTTCCGCTTCCACTTGGCCCTACAATAGCTGTTACCTTACCCGGAGGAATCACAAAATTAAGATTTTTTAACAGCTCTTCTTCCTTATACGCAAAATGTAACTTATTAATCTTAATTGGTAAGTTCATATCAACTTCATCTTTTCCAGTTTGATAATCTTCTTCTTCTAGTTCTAATATACTGATCATTCTTTCAGTAGCACCTTTTGTTTTTTGAAGCTCAGTAAAGAAATGTGTAATTTGCGTTATTGGGAAGATAATTTGGAATAAATATAGTATATAGGCTACTAAAGCTCCTGCAGTTATTGCACCTGATGAGACCCTGACTCCGCCATATCCAATAATAACTACTAAAATAAGCATCAATACAAATGAAACAATTGGACCAATGAAAGAGTGTAACTTTCCTTCCTTAATACCGAAAGATAATAAATTATTAATTCCCTTGTTTCCGTTAGTAATTTCAGTAGTTTCTGCATTCGAAACTTTTACTAATCTAATTTCTGAAAAAACTTGGCTTATTAATGATGTAAATTTTGCTGTCTCATCTTGGGTTGCTTTTGATAATTTTGACATTTGTTTTCCAATAGGGATAAATATAAGAGTAATGACAGGTATAATACTAAATGTTACTAATGTCATTCTCCAATCTAATACTAGTAGTAATATAAAAGATCCAATAATTGATATGATTCCTGTTAAAAAGTTTGTAATATGTTCTGTTATTAGCCCTTTTAAAATTGCTGTATCATTCGTAACTCGACTAACATTATCACCAGTCTGAGTCTCATCGAAATAAGATATTGGAAGTACAATCATTTTCTTCCACAATCGGTGTCTTACATTGGCAACAACTGTATTTCCTACGCGGCTAAGCAGATAGATCGAAGCTGATGATGAAATAGCCTGTATGATTAGTACAGTAACAAAAACCGCTATTTGTCCGGCACTTAAGGATGCTAATGAAAAACCATCTACAAATTTCTTTGTAAGCAAAGGTAATAGTAACCCGACTAAAGTAGTGGCTACACTTAATAGTACGCCTATTGCAAACAACCATTTGGGAGGATTTGCATTTTTTATTAAAGAGATAAAATTTCTCCAGTCACTTTTTTTATTTGAATTTGTTTCTTCTTTCATATCTTTACTCCTTACACTTACTATTTTTTATCTACATTACCTTTAAAATTTACAACAAAAATATGAATAAAGAATGAACTAAATTATTTTTTTCTTGATATAAATCGACATCTTAAATATTTTTATATAACGCAAAAAAACATCAGCCGAAT
>NZ_NUYF01000049.1:0-58456 GCF_002566505.1 Bacillus sp. AFS077874 | reverse complement strand
ATATCTCAGCAGTACCTATTTTGAAGAAAGAAACACATTTACCAGTAGTTGTAGATGTTACCCATTCAACAGGTCGTAAGGACTTATTATTACCGACAGCAAAAGCAGCTCTAGCAATTGGAGCAGATGCAGTAATGGCTGAAGTACACCCTGATCCAGCAGTTGCTTTATCAGATTCAGCTCAACAAATGAATATTCCACAATTTGAAGAATTCATGTTTGAGTTAAAAGACTTCCGTGCAAAACTTCAATCATAGTAACATTATCTACTAAAAGATGGCGGTGAAATTAAAAACGACCTTATAAATGGTACAGGATTAATCGAAAGTCTCAAATGCCTTAGCAATGAGATGATTCATGACAAAAAATAATAGAATAGGATAAAAAAGAATAACAACTAAAATAGGTAAAAGAATTCAAGTGTTGGATGAAATCTCGGTACAGCTTAAAGACTGTGCCGAGAAGGCTCATCGAATCAGTTATTCTTGTTTTGAAATCTTGTTAAAAAGATTGCACAATCAAAATGTTGAAAATTAGGTTTTTCTACTGAATAATTCATTTTTTTGCAAAAAAAAACAAAAAAGTGCCCAAATATGGCTCTTTATTTATATTAAATTCAGAATAGGTTGTGCTATAGTAGTAACTAAATAATTTTAAACTTACATAAAGAGAAGGTGTTGAAATGCGTTATTTAACAGCTGGTGAATCACATGGTCCACAATTAACTACAATTATTGAAGGCGTTCCAGCAGGCTTGCCAATTTTAGCAGAAGAAATAAATGTTGAACTTCGTAGACGTCAAGGTGGATATGGAAGAGGGCGTAGAATGCAAATAGAAAAGGATACTGCTCAAATTACTAGCGGTGTTCGACATGGTTATACATTAGGCTCTCCTATCGCATTGGTTGTTGAAAATAACGACTTTAAACATTGGACTAATATTATGGGTCCTGAACCTTTGGACAATCTAGAATACGAAGGAAAAAGAAGCATTACAAAACCACGACCAGGGCATGCCGATTTAAATGGAGCTATAAAATATGGTTTTAGAGATGTGAGGAATGTTTTAGAGCGATCTTCAGCTCGTGAAACGACTGTACGTGTTGCAGCTGGAGCAGTTGCAAAAAAATTGTTGAGTGAGCTAGGAATCACAATTGCAAGCCATGTTATTGAAATTGGTGGCGTTAAAGCAAAAAATCTAGACTATAAAAATGTAGAAGACTTACATAATAGAGCTGAAAACTCGGAAGTAAGATGTATTGACGCTGAAGCTACAGAAAACATGAAATCATTAATTGATGATGCAAAACAAAAAGGAGATTCAGTTGGTGGAATTGTAGAAGTTGTTGTTGAAGGCATGCCAGCTGGTGTTGGTAGCTACGTTCATTATGACAGAAAGCTAGACTCAAAAATTGCAGGTGCAATCGTAAGCATTAATGCCTTTAAAGGTGTAGAATTCGGCATCGGGTTTGAAGCTGGATCACTACCAGGTAGTGAAGTTCATGATGAGATTGCATATTCAGAAGAACAAGGCTACTACCGATTATCGAACCGTGCTGGCGGTTTTGAGGGCGGTATGACAACTGGTATGCCAATTGTCGTTCGAGCAGTAATGAAGCCTATCCCAACGCTTTACAAGCCGCTAAAGAGCGTTGATATTGAAACAAAGGAAGTTTATGAAGCTAGTATCGAACGTTCTGATAGCTGTGCTGTTCCGGCAGCAAGTGTCGTAGCAGAGCATATTGTTGCTTGGGAAGTTGCAAAAGCAATTATTGAACAATTTGAATCAGATCAACTTGAGCGTTTAAAACGTAATATTGAAGATTTCCGTGAGTATGCGAGGAATTTTTAATGAATGTGATAACTGTAAATACAAGCTCTAAACAATACGATGTTTGTATAGGGTTTGGAGTATTAAGTGAACTACAGTCAAAGTTGGACAGCTTAGTTCCTAAAGTTTCCAAAATACTAATCATTACAGATGATCAAGTTGCTCCACTTTATTTAGAAGAAGTACTACTAAATTGTAGTAAAAAAAATAAAATTGAACACTTTATTATTCCACATGGTGAAAAAAGTAAGAGTTTTGCTATATACCAAAATTGTTTAACCTATTGTTTTGATGTCCAATTAGATCGTAATAGTTTAATAATTGCTTTAGGTGGGGGAGTAGTTGGTGATTTAGCAGGATTTGTTGCTGCTACTTATATGCGTGGTATTCGTTTTATCCAATTACCTACTACTTTACTAGCCCACGATAGTGCTATAGGTGGTAAAGTAGCTATAAACCTTCCAAAAGCTAAAAATATAGTTGGCGCATTTTATCAGCCGGAATTAGTATTGTATGAATTAAGCTTTTTAACTACTTTGCCAATAGAGGAATGGAGATCAGGTTTTGCTGAAATTAGTAAGGAAGCTATGATTTCTTCTAACGACAATTTGAATTGGTTAATGGATCATATTCTTTCACTTGAAGAGTTAGATGATGAGTTAGTTGAAAAATGTGTGACAATGGGAATAAGTGTAAAAAATGAAATTGTATCCAAGGACGAAAGAGAAACTGGTGAAAGAGCATTTTTAAACTTAGGCCATACACTTGGGCATGCAATTGAAGCTTATTTAGGCTATGCTAAAACAACTCATGGTGAAGCAATTGCATTTGGAACTATATTTTCAATCTATTTAAGTGAACAGTTCTTTAAGGTTGACTTAAGATTTAATGAGATCTTAAATTGGTATAATCGATTGAATTATCCTGTTTATTCAAATTTAGAATTAGAACCAATTTTAAATCTAATGAAACAAGATAAGAAAAATATCGATTTGAAAATAAAATATATAATCTTAAAAAGTTTTGGGAACCCAGTGATTTGTGAATTAGAGGAAGACTTTATAAAAGAAAATTTAGATCGTTTTTTAAAACAAATAATTTCATAATACTTACCTGAAAATGGTGTTTTGATCAAAAGTTAAATCAAAATATCATTTTCTTTTTCTAAATTAGGCTAACTAAATCAATAAAAATGAAAATCATAGGACAATTCGTCGAATAGAATTTCAGAGAAAAAAAAGGTTTGATTTAATAAAAAATGGAATGTAAATACATATAGAAAGGTTAGATAAGGTGACTATGATGAGAAATTCCCAGTTAGAAAAAATCCGTTTAGTTGGTGATGTGACAATTCCAGGAGATAAATCAATATCTCATAGAGCAATTATGTTTGGATCATTAGCGAAAGGGACTACAAAAATTACTAACTTTCTATTAGGTGAAGATTGTTTAAGTACGATTGCGTGTTTTAGAAAATTAGGTGTACAAATCGAAGTATCAGAAGATGAAGTAGTCGTTTATGGTAAAGGGATTGAAGGACTTAAAGAGGCACATGAAGTACTTGATGTAGGAAATTCGGGAACAACAGCAAGATTAATGATGGGAATATTAAGTGGTTTACCTTTCCATTCAGTTATTATTGGTGATGAATCCATTGGTAAAAGACCAATGAAACGTGTTACAAAACCTTTAAAAATGATGGGAACTTCTATAGATGGACGTGAAGACGCTACATATACACCTATTTCTATTAGAGGAGGTTCACTGAATAGTATTTCTTATGCTTCTCCTGTTTCAAGTGCACAAGTTAAATCTTCAATTTTACTAGCTGGTTTATTCGCAAAAGGTACAACGACTGTGACTGAACCAGAAAAGTCTCGTGACCATACTGAAAGAATGCTAAATGCATTTGGTTGTGAGTTAGTAGTTGATGGAAACAAAGTCTCGATTAATGGAAACCAAGAATTAACTGCAACAGATGTTATTGTACCAGGGGACATTTCATCAGCTGCATTTTTCTTAGTAGCAGGCTCGATTGTTCCTAATAGCGAAATATTGTTAAAAAATGTAGGGGTAAACCCTACCAGAACAGGGATATTAACAGTTCTAGAAAGAATGGGCGCCAATATTACTTTAGAGGATGAAAAAGTTGTAAACGGAGAACCAATAGCGAATATACGAGTGAAATCATCCAATTTAAAATCAACTGTAATCGGTGGGGCTGAAATTCCTACATGTATCGATGAGTTACCAATCTTGGCCTTAGCAGCAGCTTTAGCAGATGGAGAGACCATTATTAAGGATGCTGAAGAGTTAAGAGTAAAGGAAACGGATCGTATCCAGACTGTTGTAACAGAACTTTCAAATCTTGGTGTAAGCATTGAAGCAACAAAAGATGGTATGATTATAAAAGGGAATAGTTCTTTAATAGGTGCTAATGTAAATTCACATGGAGATCATCGAATGGGAATGATGCTTTCAATTGCTGCATTACTTGCTAAAGGTGATACAATTATTGAAAATACAGAATGTATAGCTGTATCTTTTCCAAACTTTAAAGAGCAATTAAATGAATTAATTAAGTAGTCATATGAGGTGTAAGAATGAGTTTATACGAAGCTGTTCAGTTAATAGAGAACGGTCATACTGAAAAGGGATTAGATTTATTAAGAAAGAATTTAAAAAGCGCTAACGATGAAGAAAAATACGAAGCAGCACTTCTTTTTCAATCATTAGGATTTGTGGAAGATGCGAAAAATATCATCGAAGATTTAGTTTACTTATATGATGACGACGATGATCTTAAAATAATGTATGCTGAAATATTGTTGGATCTTGATTTAGAAGACGACGCTTTAGAGATTTTACTTGCCATAAAAGATGAGAGTGAAAGTCGAGTTCAAGCACTATTATTAATGGCTGATCTATATCAAGTTCAAGGTCTTGATGAAGTAGCTGAACAAAAATTATTTGAAGCAAAAAGAATTTTACCGAATGAACCTGTAGTAGATTTTGCACTAGGGGAGTATTATTTTAGTAAATATGATTATAAAAAAGCAATTCCATTTTACGAAAAACTTGCAAATCAAGAAATTGAAGTAAGTGGAGTAAATAAAGATTTAAGACTTGCTGAATGTTTAAGTGCTGAAGGTGAATGGGAAGATGCAATTTCCTATTATGAAAAAGGAATTCAGAAAACAAAAGACTTCCATACACTATTAGGATATGGCATTACACTATTTCAAGCTGAACGTTATGCAGCCTCAATTCAAGTATTCGAGGAAGCAATCTTCTTTGATCCTGAATATTTAGTAGCACATTTATGGCTAAGTAAAGCACATGATCTTGAAGGCCAAATTGAAGAAGGCTATGATATATTACAAAAAGCTTTACTTGTTGATGAAACAAATGTAGAATGCCTTTTATCAGCAGCAAAATTAGCTCGTAAATTGAAGAATTTAGATGCAAGTAAAAAACATTTACAGGAAGCATTAATTTATGATCCTTCGCTAATTGAGGCAGTGCAGTTATTAGTCGGAATTCTTTTCGAAGAAGAAGATTTCGATGACATAATTAGTACAATCGAACTAGCAATTGAGCATGGAGCTTCAGATCCTCATTTTAATTGGGACTTAGGCAAAGCATATTATGGAAATGAAAATTATGAATTGGCATTAAATCAATATCGTCTAGCATATAATGACTTTAACCAGGAAATTTCCTTCTTAAAGGAATACGGAGACCTATTGTTTGAAGAAGGCTTAGTACAAGAAGCAAAAGAGGTTTACAGTAAACTTGTAGACGATGAGTATCTACAGGAAGAAGTAAGAGAGCGTCTTGAAAGAATAAATGAAATTCTGTAGTTTTCTTTATTCAGAAAAGGGGACAAATTTTAAGGACAGAGGAGGGATTTAATAATGGCAACCCCTGTATCTGTGAATGAGAAGAAAGATTTTGTTAAGTGGTTTCTAAGTAATTTCCAGTTAAAGCAAAGAGAATGTGTTTGGATTTTAAATTACCTAATGAGCCATGACTATTTAATGAAAAAGGTTCATTTCGTAGAACAGTCTAAATATTGTCCACGCGGGTTAGTGATGTCGACAAACTGTGTTAAAGAGGTCCCATTTCATTTTTATAAACAAAATGTTATGACGACGGATGCAGAGAAATCATTTCACGATATTCGACTAAATAGGGATGAGGATATTTATATCCAGCTCAATTTTAAATCTTCTTTTCAATATCCAATGTTTGTTTCAGTTTTAGAAGAGAACCCACATATACCAAAAAACTTAAATAGTAACGAAAAAGATCGCGTAATTGCTGAAAAGCTATTGTCAGATTCAATTATTAATTTCCAAAAAGACAGATTGATGAAAATGATTGACGAAGCTCTAGATAAACAAGACAAAAAGCTTTTCCAAGAATTAACTAAGCAACTGAATTCATTAACTTAATGTTAATCTGAAAAAAGTCCTCATTATGGGGGCTTTTTTACTGTTGAAAAGGTATTTGCTAATTGAACACAATTAAATTTTATTGTTAAATAAGATATGTGGGGTTAATTTCCATTTTAGTACCCTCTCTTTTAAAAGTGTGGACAGATTCATGATTCATGATCTTAATCATTTGATGCAATTCTAGTAGGTCCTTAGACTTCTGGTGTATTCCACAAGAGTCGAGCGTATCAATTAACTTTTACAAGTTAAAAATTAAAGTTTGTAAACTTAAGATTAGCAAATTCGTCATAAAAAAATACTCATATAAAAAAATAGTAAAAAAGTTACTTAACATAGAAAGATTTTTGAATTATTGATTGATCTAATAGAAATATTTGCTTCGTAATGGTCGAAGTTCAACTGAATTTTTTATACTAATCAGTAAACTTTTATGGGATTACTGAGTTGAATACAAAGATCCCTTTCCACTGACTGAAAAATCCTATATTTGCGGGCTTTTTTTCTTTCTTAAAATAGTAATGTATGGTTAAATGGAAAATAGAAATTTGTTCACAAAAATTTCACAATTATAAATAAATTATTTTAATAGAAAGAGGTTATTTTGATGAAATGGACAACTAATGAATTAAATCAAGTTATTGAGAATCTGGAATACATCGATACGATCATTATTCCACTTTGTCCTGTTTCTTTGAAAAAAGAAAATATTGGTCTAGCCGAGCAAAGAGAGGACTTAATAATTCTTACTTCAGAACTTGAACGTACATATAAAGGCAGAGTTGTAATCGCTCCGGAATTTACTTATTTACCTGAAGATTCTAATAAAATAAGCCGATTAAAAGCTTGGAATGAAGAGTTTAAAGGTAGTGGGATTAAGCATGTTTTTTATTTAACATGTGATTTTGATTGGAGACAGTCAGAAGCTGAAATGGATGAATCATTAATTTGGTTACCTAATTTAAATATCAATAGCTTAGATGAATCATCACAACGCGTAATAGTAGATAAACAATTATCTCACATAAATGCATTATTTTCTAAAATATGGGGATAAAAATAAAAACAACATTATTACTATGATTATTATTAGGATATTATTGACCTTCTAAATTTGTTATTATATTATGAAAGTGTCCTAGTTTTATTATTATAGCTGTTGTCCGTACAGGAGTACTTGTGATAGAGGGGGGAATTTTCATGAGTGAAAAGGTTTCAAGACGCCAGTTTTTAAACTACACTTTAACAGGTGTAGGCGGCTTTATGGCGGCAGGAATGCTAATGCCATTGGCTCGTTTTGCCATTGACCCAGTTTTACAAAAAGAAGAAGCTGGAGCAATGGTGCAAGTTGGACTAGTTAAAGATTTAACGACTGACCCAAAACGCTTTGACTTTAAAGTTAAGCAGGTAGATGGTTGGGTTAAATCTGACGCGTCACACATTGCATGGGTGTACAAGAATTCAAATGGAGACATCGTAGCGTTATCACCTACTTGTAAGCATTTAGGCTGTACAGTTGGTTGGAACGACAATAAAGATTTTCCAAATCAATTCTTCTGTCCATGTCATGGCGGTCGTTACCATAAGGATGGTAAAAACATTAAAGGTACACCACCGCTTGGTCCACTAGACAACTATGCAGTAAAAGTGAAAGGTGATTCTTTCTATCTTGGTAAACTACAACCAAATACAGGAGGTAAATAATCGTGCTTAACAAAATTTACGACTGGGTAGATGAGCGATTAGAAATTACGCCTCTTTGGAGAGATATCGCTGATCATGAAGTACCAGAACACGTTAATCCAGCACACCATTTTTCAGCATTCGTATATTGCTTCGGTGGATTAACATTTTTCGTTACAGTAATTCAAATTTTATCTGGAATGTTCTTAACAATGTACTATGTTCCAGATATCAAAAATGCATGGGAATCAGTTTATTACTTACAAAACAACGTTGCATACGGACAAATCGTTCGTGGTATGCATCACTGGGGTGCAAGTTTAGTAATTGTTATGATGTTTTTACATACTTTACGTGTATTCTTCCAAGGCGCATATAAAAAGCCTCGTGAGCTTAACTGGGTTGTAGGGGTTTTAATCTTCTTCGTAATGCTTGGATTAGGCTTTACAGGATATTTATTACCTTGGGATATGAAAGCGTTATTTGCGACTAAAGTAGGTCTGCAAATTGCTGAACAAACACCATTTATTGGTAAGCAAGTGAAAACGTTAATTGCAGGTAATCCGGAAATCATCGGTGCACAAACATTAACTCGTTTCTTCGCAATCCATGTATTCTTCTTACCTGGTGCTTTACTTGCTCTTATGGGTGCCCATTTCTTAATTATTCGTAAGCAAGGTATTTCAGGTCCACTATAAGATTTAGTGCATGGGGCTTTAGTAAAAAATGACTAAAGTGTGTCGAAATAAAGGAGGGAGAACATGCATCGCGGTAAAGGAATGAAATTTGTAGGTGACTCACGTGTACCTGCAATGGCAGGACGTAAACCTAATGTACCAAAGGATTATTCAGAATATCCTGGTAAAACTGAAGCATTCTGGCCAAACTTCTTATTAAAAGAATGGATGGTAGGAGCAGTTTTCTTAATTGGATACTTAACATTAACAATTGCACATCCATCTCCACTTGAGAGGGTTGCAGACCCAACTGATACTGGCTATACGCCACTACCAGACTGGTATTTCTTATTCTTATATCAATTCTTAAAATATAGCTATGCTTCTGGTGACTATAACGTAATTGGTGCTTTCGTAATTCCTGGATTAGCATTTGGTGGCTTATTATTAGCGCCATTCTTAGATCGTAGTCCACATAGAAAACCAATTAAACGTCCATTAGCTACAGGATTTATGTTATTAGCTTTATCTGGTGTAATTTATTTAACATGGGAAGCTGCGGCTCACCATGACTGGAAAAAACAAAAAGAACAAGGTAAAATCCGTACTTTTGTTGAATTAAATAAAGAAGATCCAGCATATAAACTATTGCAAAAAAATACTTGTGTATCTTGTCATGGCGATAATCTTGAAGGTGGCGCAGCAGCTCCAAGTCTTCAAAATAATGGTTTAAAACCTGAAGAAATCGCTCATATCGCAAGAAACGGTCGAAAAGCGATGCCATCTGGCGTATTTAAAGGTACTGACGCAGAACTTAAAGTGCTAGCTGAATTCGTTTCAAAAGCAGGTAAAACAGAGTAATTAAAAGAGAGTCGAATTTTCGACTCTTTTTTTATGTTGTATTGTATACTGAAATAATAACATGTAAAAAATGTGATGATACATATAAATTGTGAACTTTGTGTTATAAATTTATTAAATCTCCTCAGTGAAAGTGAGATGAAGTGAAATAATGAACATACTCTACAGTATGCTACGGCTTAAACCTAACTTAATTGCTTTATTTATCATAAATGTACTTGGAACAATTTATGGATATTATTGGTATCGATCTCAACTTGATTTTACTCCTGGTTGGTTAAAAATATTTGTTCCTGATAGTCCAACTGCATCATTATTTTTTTGTATTGTATTGCTACTGTTCATTCTTAATAAACGGAATGGACTAATAGAGGCACTAGCATATGTAAGCTTGGTGAAATATGGCATATGGGCAGTGTTGATGAATGGAATGGTTCTTTATTTATCGGGTGGACTTGATGCGGTTGCATACTTATTAATTTTTTCGCATGGTGCTATGGCGATCCAGGCTGTTTTGTATGCACCGACATTTAAAGTTAAAAAATGGCACTTGACAGTTGCTAGTATTTGGATCTTACAAGATCTTATTTTAGACTATGTTTTTGGAACAATGCCAGAATACTATATGCTTTCTGATTACAGAATTTGGATTGCTTTAGTGACATTTTGGTTAACTATATTTGTTATTTTAATCGCTTATTACCAGTTAATTTTTAAAAATAGAGCTCGTGCTTGAACAAGTTCTAATCTTGTCCTTTCTCTCATAATTATTAGTAGTTATGAGGGAGGGGTTTGATGAAAAAATTAATTGCGGGGATAAGCGTTTTTTTTATTTTCTTTTCATTCAATACCGTAAAAGGGTACGCTAAAATAGATCAAGAAACTTCGTTAATTGAACAATCGCTCTCTTTAGTACAAGATGGTGATTATGTTCATGGCGCAAATTTATTAGAACAATTAGAATCTAAGTATATGGCGTCAGCAAAAAAGAATAAGGATTTCACACCAAAGGAGTTAGAAACCATTTCAGTTACTTTTCAAAATGCGCTTGTATCTTTAACAAATGATGCAATTGATCCACAAGAAAAAGTTGCCGATGTACTTGGATTGAGATTATTGATTGATGCTGGAGAAACGACTATGCAGCCGATGTGGAAGGAAATGAAAAAGTCTGTTATGACCCCACTAGAGAATATGGAGTCAGCATATAAACGAGGTAATTCTGAAGCATATGAAACGCAATTAAATCAATTCTTACATCAATTTGAGATTATTTATCCAAGTCTTATCATGGACCTTCCATATGATGAAGTAAAAAAAATAAATTCACTTGTTTCGTTTTTAGATGATTATCGTATTAACCAAGAATCTATACCGGCTTTTCAACAAAAGTTGGATGAGACAAAAAGTGAAATATTATTCATTTTTGATCAAGGTAATTCTATTATTCCGCCTGTTTCTATTTGGACAATATTTACAACAGGGATCATTATTGTCGGTACATTAAGTTATGTTGGTTGGAGAAAATATATAGGTGATCGAAATAAGAACAAAAAAAGAAGAGAACATAATGATTGACAAATTTCTCTAAAAGTTATTACAATATCGTAAAATCACACTCCTTGGAGGAATTACAATGAGTTATCTAATTTACTTTTTAATTTTGTTGCTTGTACCTTTATATGCTCAAATGAAGGTTAAATCAACTTTTAAAAAGTATTCTCAAGTTGGTTCTACATCACATTTAACGGGTGCAGAAGTAGCGAGAAAAATTTTAAATGAAAATGGATTATACAATGTAGCAGTAGAGGAAACTCGAGGATATTTATCCGACCATTATGATCCACGTGCAAAAGTTGTAAGATTATCAACTGAAAATTATCATGGATATTCAGTAGCGGGTACTGCAGTTGCTGCTCATGAAGTAGGACATGCAATTCAAGATGCGAATGACTATAGCTTTTTAAGATTCCGTCATTCATTAGTACCTGTTGCCAATTTCAGTTCCAATTTTTCTTATATATTTATTTTAATTGGCATGTTTTCTCGCCTATCAGGTGCATTATTAATAGGGATTGTTTTATTAGCACTAGGTGTATTGTTCCAAGTTGTTACACTTCCTGTTGAATTTAATGCCTCAAGTAGAGCTTTAAAACAGATTACAACTTTAGGTATTATCAATTCGAATGAGCATGTTTATGCAAAACGTGTTTTAAATGCAGCTGCATTGACCTATGTTGCAGCGGCAGCGGTAGCCGTAGCAGAATTATTAAGATTAATTTTAATTTATACTGGTATGACACGTAGTGATGATTAATATCAATATAAAACAAAAAGAGGTTCTGGCAATCAATGCCAAGAACCTCTTTTTTGTTTCAGTTAAAATTAAGGGTGAAGAGGGACTTTATTTTCATCTAATGTAAAGCCTTCACCTAGTACATCATGCACCTCTGTAACGGCAACAAAAGCGTGTGGATCGATATCCTGAATAATGTTTTTTAAATGAACTAATTCGTTTTTAGGAACGACACAAAATAATACGTCTTTGCTTTCTCCAGTAAATGTTCCTGTTGCTTTTAAATAAGTTGCGCCTCGTTCCATTTCTTTCATAATTCGAGCGGCAATTAAATCATTTTTCTCAGAAATAATATTTGCTCCACGAGCAGCGTATGCACCTTCTTGCATAAAATCAATAATTCTTGCTCCGACGAAAACTGCAACTAGCGTATACATTGCTTCATATGCTTTTAAGTAAGTTAAAAGTGAAAGTGTAATGACAACAAAGTCAAAAATAAACATCGTTTTACCCATATTAATACCTTTGTATTTATATGCTAAACGAGCAATGATATCGACACCACCAGTAGTTCCACCAAATCTAAAAATAATTCCTAAACCTACACCAATAAATACACCCGCAAATAATGAAGCTAACATTAAATCGCCATGAACATCTATATTGAAAGTAAATTTCTCAAATAATTTTAAGAAAAATGAGACTGCAACAGTACCAATGATTGTATAAAGCATTGTCACTGTACCAAGTAATCTCCAACCAATAAAAAATAAAGGGACGTTTAGGACTAAGTTTGAGATCCAAACGGGAATATTTAGTTCAGCTAAAAGAATTAAGTTAATTCCCGTAAAGCCACCTTCAGCTAGATTGTTTGGAATATTTATATTCATAATTCCAAAAGAAAAAATTGCAGAACCTAAAATAATAAATAAGATATTGCGTAACTTCAATTTAAAAATCATATACTTCCTCCATACTATAAAAATTACCCTAAACTCTTATTTTTATCTTATCTTGTATTTTTTTCAAGTAAAATAATATATAATTTGTCAAAAAGTGGTCAATTCGATAAGATTTAATTGAGGAGTTGATATTAGTATGCACGAAAAAACGATGAAAGAAATGCAAAAAGAAGTCGATACATATATAGGTCAATTTAAAGAAGGGTATTTTAGTCCTTTAGCAATGATGGCTAGGTTAACTGAAGAAATGGGTGAGTTAGCTAGAGAAATCAATCATACTTATGGTGAAAAGCCTAAGAAAAGCACAGAAGAAGAAAAGCTAATTGAAGAAGAGTTAGGTGATGTCTTATTTGTTATGATTTGTTTAGCAAATAGCCTAAATATAGACTTACAAGAAGCTCATGATATGGTGATGAAGAAGTTTAAGACTCGAGATAAAGATCGTTGGACAAGGAAGGAAGTTTAAAATGGAAAAAGTAATTAGAGTAGTATTAGCAGGACCAAGAGGTAAAATGGGAATTGAAGCTTTACAATTAATCGATCGAACTGAGCATTTTCACCTTGTAGCTGCAGTAGATTATAAATTAGGTGGAGAACAAATCCAAAAGGTTAGCCCTGGCTTTAAAGGTGAAGCAAAAGTATATGAAACATTAGAGCAATGTATTGAAAATGAAAGCTTTGATGTACTTGTTGATTTAACAACTCCTGAAATTGGAAAAAAACATGCATTTTTAGCATTAAAAAATGGTATTCGCCCTGTAATCGGTACAACTGGTTTTACAAAAGAGGAGCTTGATGATTTAAAAGAGTTAGCTTCAAATAATGAGCTAGGTTGTATTATTGCGCCAAATTTTGCAATTGGTGCTATATTAATGATGAAATTCTCTGCAATGGCAGCCAAATATTTTAAAGATATCGAAATTATTGAGTTACATCATGACCAAAAATTAGATGCGCCTTCAGGTACTGCTCTTAAAACAGTTCAAATGATTGAGGAAGTTCGTGAATCGAAAATACAAGGACATCCAAATGAAGTTGAAACTGAAGCTGGAGCTAGAGGTGCAGATCTAAATGGAATGAGAGTTCATAGCGTGAGATTACCTGGTTTAGTTGCGCATCAACAAGTTTTATTCGGTGGTGATGGTCAACTATTAACAATTCGACATGATTCAATGAATCGAGCTTCTTTTATGTCTGGAGTTAAAGTAGCCGTTGAGGAAGTAATGAATCTTACAGAGCTAGTCTACGGATTAGAAAATATAATGGACTAAAGGTGGGGTAGGTAGTGAAAATAGCTCTAATTGCTCACGATAACAGAAAAGACGCATTAGTAACGTTCGTTCAAGAAAATGAATCTTTTTTTCAGCAGCATGAACTATTTTCAACAGGTACTACAGGACTACGTGTAATGGAAAATACAACTTTAAACGTTTATCGTTTTCAATCTGGTCCACTCGGAGGAGATCAAGAAATAGGTGCATTAATTGCTAAAGGGAAAATGGACGCAATTTTCTTTTTTAGGGATCCATTAACTGCTCAACCGCATGAACCAGATGTAAATGCTTTATTAAGGCTATGCGATGTTTTTCATGTCCCGGTGGCAACGAACATTCAAACCGCTAAGGCAGTTGTGAAATTTTTTAGTTAGTTTGAAAGAGAGTGAGATAAGTGGAATATTTTGATGTACTAGCGTTTGGAGCGCATCCAGATGATGTTGAGATTGGAATGGCAGGTACGATTGCTAAGTTTACTAAGTTAGGCTATAAGGTTGCTATTTGTGATTTAACGGAAGCGGAGCTCTCATCAAATGGAGATACTTTTATTAGAAGAAAAGAAGCTGAAGAAGCAGATAAGATTTTAGGGGTTTCAAAGCGTTTTAATTTATCATTACCAGATAGGGGGCTATACTTATCTGAGGAAGCGATTAAACAAGTAGCTGCATTAATTCGAATGACGAAGCCTAGTATTATTTTCTCGCCATATGAAGTGGATCGTCATCCTGATCATGGTAATTGTACAAAAATAGTAGAAGAAGCTGTATTTTCATCTGGGATTAGAAAATTTAATGTAAATACAAATCATGAAGCTCATAAGGTAAAACACGTTTTTCAATATATGATTAATGGGTTTCATCGACCTAATTTTATAGTTGATGTTTCTGAAACGATTGAAGTCAAAAGGGCAGCCTTAGAAGCATATGAAAGTCAATTTACTCCCGGTCCAGATGGTGTCGTTACGCCTTTAACAAACGATTATGTAAATAGCGTAATTGCAAGAGAAAAAATTTTTGGGAAAGAAGCCGGAGTGCCATATGGGGAAGGGTTTATGACAAAGAGACCACTCCTATTAAATGCAGATTGGTTAGTTTAAGAAGAAATGAAGAAGTTTAGGAGAGATAAAATGAAATTAAAAATTGGGATTACATGTTATCCTTCAGTAGGCGGTTCTGGTGTGATTGCAACTGAGCTAGGAAAGTTATTAGCAGAACTAGGACATGAAATTCATTTTATTTCATCAAGTATGCCGTTTCGTTTAAATAAAGTATATCCTAATATTTATTATCATGCAGTTGAAGTAAATCAATATTCAGTTTTCCAATATCCTCCATATGATTTAGCATTGGCGAGTAAGATGGCTGAAATTGCAAACCGTGAAAAATTAGATATTTTACATGTACATTATGCGATTCCGCATGCAATATGTGCTGTTCTAGCAAAACAAATGATTCATCATGATATTAAAATTGTAACGACTTTACATGGTACAGATATAACTGTTCTTGGTTATGACTCATCTTTAACAGAGTTAATTAAGTTCGGGATTGAAAAATCAGATGTTGTAACTGCGGTCTCAAATGATTTAATACGTCAGACAGAGGAATTAGTTAACCCTGATAAAGAAATAAAAACTGTGTATAATTTTATTGATGAAAGAGTGTATTACAAAAGAAATTGCCAGGCATTAAAAGCAGAGTACGGGATTTTAGAGCATGAAAAAGTCATTATACATATTTCTAATTTCCGCCAAGTTAAACGAACAAAAGATGTAGTAGATGTATTTAACTTAGTAAGGAAAGAAATTCCATCTAAGTTACTACTAGTTGGTGATGGTCCGGAAATCTCAAGTTTATGTAAATTAGTAAGAGAGCTTGGTATTGATGATGATGTTTTATTTTTAGGTAAGCAAGAAAATGTTGAAGAGTTACTTTCAATGAGCGATATAAAATTACTTCTTTCGTCAAAAGAAAGCTTTGGATTAGTATTACTTGAGGCAATGGCTTGTGGAGTTCCATGTATCGGTACTAGAGTTGGTGGGATTCCAGAAGTAATCGAACATGGAGAAAACGGATTTATTTGTGAACTAGGAGATATTGAACAAATCGCTTATTATACACTCAACTTATTACAAGATGAAGAACTATATAAACGCATATCAAGTCGCTCGATTGAAATTGTGAAAGAAAGATTTCAATCAAATAAAATCGTTTCACAATATTTATCCATTTATAATGAGTTATTAGGAATGAAATAATATGGAAATTTTTGATAAAGCAAAGCCGATATTAGATCAATTAATAAAAAATGGCTACGAGGCCTATTTTGTCGGCGGTTGTGTTAGAGATAAATTATTAAATAGAACAATTGGAGATATTGATATTGCAACTTCAGCTTTACCTGAAGAGGTTATGTCAATATTTCCAAAAACTGTTCCAACTGGATTACAGCATGGAACGGTTTTAGTTATACAAAATAGTGAGCCATATGAGATTACAACATTCCGAACTGAATCAACATATCATGATTTTCGTAGACCATCGGAGGTTACATTCGTAAAATCAATCGAAGAAGATTTAAAACGAAGAGATTTTACAATGAATGCCATTGCTATGACGACGAAAAATGAAATAATAGATCCTTTTAATGGTACAATTGATCTTTATGATGGGCTAATTAGATGTGTTGGTGAAGCTAAGGAAAGATTTCAAGAAGATGCTCTTAGAATGCTAAGAGGTATACGGTTTGTAAGCCAATTAGATTTTCGTTTACATGATGAAACGTTTAACGCAATTAAATCAAATAAACATTTAATTGAAAATATAGCCATTGAACGCATTTCGGTTGAAATAGAAAAAATGTTAATAGGAAAGTCACCTAAAAAAGGCATCGGACTATTAATACAAACAAATTTAGTAAATCATCTTCAAAGCTTAAAAGAATATACAAATCAGTTTAATGATCTTTTAGAACTTCCTATTCAATCATTAAAAACAATTGAAGAGATTTGGGCGCTAATAATATATAAATGTAATGTTGATAACCCAGAACAGGTTTTAAGAAATTGGAAGATGTCGAATAGTCGCATGAAACAAATATTAAAGATTTATCATTTGTTAAATGAAACGAAAATTAAATGGAGCAATACAAAGTTATATCAAGTTGGATTACAGGATGCAATAAAATATGAGCGTTTACAGTGTGTCATTGATCATTTCAATGCAAATGAATTTAATGAGGATTTATTAAAAAATAGATATAATCAATTACCGATTTATTCTAAGTCAGATATATGTATTACAGGTAATGATTTATTAGAATGGTCACAATTAAAAGGTGGTCCATGGTTGAAAGAAGTATTAAGTGAAATAGAATTTCAATTAGTAGAGAACCAGCTTGAGAATAACCAACTTGCTGTTAAGGAGTGGTTTATAAATTGGCTTCAAAAGTAAAAGAAAGAATTATACAATTGTTTACGGAAAATAGTAATGAATATTTATCAGGTCAATTTTTGAGTGATAAATTAGGAATTTCACGTACTGCAATATGGAAATACATGAAAGAATTGCAAGATGAGGGAATTGAAGTTGAAGCAGTAAGGAAGGTTGGATATAAAATAACAGGCAAATCTGATCGATTAACTCCAACGGATATTCAACTTGGTTTAGAAACGAAAAAATTTGGAAGAAATGTCGTATACCAAGAAGAAACTAATTCAACCCAAACGATTGCTAATGAATTAGTGCTAAATGATGCTCCAGAAGGTACGATCGTTTTGGCTGAGCGTCAATTATTAGGTCGAGGCAGATTACAAAGAAACTGGTTAACTTCTGATGGAAAAGCAATAGCAATGAGTGTTATCCTTAGACCAGCTATTTCACCTAGAGTAGCACCTCAGCTAACATTATTAACGGCTGTAGTCATTGCTTCAGCCATCGAAAAAGTGACCGGTTTACATCCAAATATAAAATGGCCAAATGATATTTTAATCAATAATAAAAAAGTTTGTGGAATCTTAACTGAAATGCAAGGTGACGCTGATTGCATTAAAAGCGTTGTCATAGGTATTGGGATCAATGTAAATCAAGTTGAAGAAGATTACCCATTAGAACTGTCAGATATTGCTACATCATTACGTATTGAAAAAGGACAAACCTTTCTGAGGGCAAATTTAATTCAAGCTATATTAGCTGAATTTGAAAAGTTCTATGAAATATTTTTAGAAAAAGGTTTTAAACCGATAAAAATTTTATGGGAAAGCTATGCAATTTCGCTAGGGAAACAAATAAAAGCCACGACTTTAACCGAAGAAATTGTCGGTAATGCCATTGGAATTACTGATGAAGGTCAATTATTGATTGAAGACCACTTAGGTAATGTTCATACAATTTATTCAGCGGATATTTCGATAAATAAATAATGTAATACGAAATAAAACAACTCTCTTTTTATATTTGAAAGAGAGTTATTTTATTTGCTGTATAATTGCCACGTATATTTGTAAATAATACCAAGTTTTTTCTTTACTTAATTGCTATTCTTACTATAAACTGTATTGGAAGGGTCGCGACTATCGCTGATACTTCAAGGGTGGTATCTGAATAGGGTCAATCAAACTTTAGTATCCTAAGAAGAACTACACCAGGTTTTAAAAAATCAATTCTAAAAATGTGTCTGCCTTGATCCTATAAGGACTGGGACAGAGGAATGAGACGGTTTACAATTTTCCTTTGTTCTCTTTTGAGCAAAGTTTTTTTATTGTAGCCCCCATTTCCTCTTCATTTAAAAGGAGGAAAAAAGATGAAAACAACAAAAGATTTTTTAAACATGAAACAAAATAATGACCCAATTGTAATGATTACTGCTTATGATTACCCTTCAGCACTATTAGCAGAAGCAAGTGAAGTAGATATGATTTTAGTCGGTGACTCACTTGGGAATGTTGTCCTAGGATATGATTCTACAATTAAGGTGACTGTAGATGACATGATTCATCACTCAAAAGCTGTTAAACGCGGGGCAAAAAATACGTTTATAGTGACAGATATGCCATTCATGTCTTACCACTTTTCAAAAGAAGAAGCATTACGTAGTGCATGTCGCATTATGCAAGAAGGTGATGCACACGCTGTTAAGGTTGAAGGCGCAGATGAAAATGTCTTAGATGTGATTAAAGCATTAACAATCGCGGGAGTACCAGTTGTAGCTCATTTAGGATTGACTCCTCAATCTGTAGGTGTATTAGGTGGCTATAAAGTTCAAGCACGTGACTCTGAAAGTGCGATGAAATTGTTTAACGATGCAAAAAAATGTGAAGAAGCAGGTGCATTTGCAATCGTACTTGAATGTGTACCAAAGCAAATTGCAAAGGATATTACCAAGGATCTTTCCATTCCAACAATAGGAATAGGTGCTGGTGTTGATACAGATGGTCAAGTACTTGTTTACCATGATTTAATAACATATGGTGTTGGTCGTGTAGCTAAGTTTGTTAAACAGTATGCAAATGTCTCTACAACAATTGAAAATGCAATTGCTTCATATGTACAAGAAGTTAAAACTAGACAATTTCCAGATACTAAACATTCGTTTACGATGAAAGAAGAACAGTTAAAGGCATTATACGGGGGAAGTTCGCAATGAAAGTGTTTCACACGATAAATGATTTAAGAAATGAATTAAAAATTCACAGAAAAAATGAAAAATCGATTGGATTTGTTCCAACAATGGGGTTTTTACATGAAGGTCATGCTTCATTATTAGAAGAAGCTAGAAAAAATAATGATATCGTCGTTTTAAGTATTTTTGTTAATCCGACTCAATTTGGCCCGAATGAAGATTTTGATCGATATCCAAGGGATTTTGAACGAGATGAAAAAGTTGCACTAAATGCTGGTGTAGATTGCCTCTTTTATCCAACAGTTGAAGAAATGTATCCAAATGAATTAAAATCAACTATGAAAGTAACAAAACGAGTAGATGTCCTTTGTGGTGAAAAAAGACCTGGACATTTTGATGGTGTTGCATTAGTTGTAACAAAATTATTTAATATTGTTCAACCAGACCAGGCTTATTTTGGATTAAAGGATGCTCAGCAAGTCGCTGTAATTGAAGGTTTAGTTGAAGACTTTAATATTCCTGTAAAAATTAATCCAGTTCCAACTATTAGAGAAGAAGATGGATTAGCTAAAAGTTCTAGAAATGTCTATTTAACAGACAAAGAAAGACAAGAAGCACCAGTTCTTTATAAAAGTTTACAAAAAGCAGTTGAAGAGATAAATAATGGGAATTTAAATCCAGATCAACTTAAGCAAAATATTATTTCTACAATACAAAGTGAAACATCTGGAACAGTAGATTACGTAAGTATTTATTCTTATCCAGATTTAGAGCCTTTAAATAAAATAAATGGAAAAGTAATTATTGCGTTAGCAGTTAAATTTTCTAATGCTCGCTTAATCGATAATATTTTAATTTCTATTTAAGGATTGAACAACTAGGGGGAAATGACATGATTCGCACAATGATGAGAGCAAAACTTCATAGAGCTACAGTTACAGAAGCTAATTTAAATTATGTTGGAAGTATTACAATTGATCAAGATTTAATGGATGCAGTTGATGTACTTGAAAACGAAAAAGTTCAAATTGTAAATAATAATAACGGTGCACGACTTGAGACATATGTTATTCCAGGAAAACGTGGAAGTGGTGTAATTTGTCTTAACGGTGCAGCAGCTAGATTGGTTCAAGAAGGCGACAAAGTAATTATTATTGCATATGGTCAGGTAGAGGAAGAGAAACTGGATCAACATGAACCAAAGATTGCTATTTTAAATGATGCAAATGAAATTGTCGAAATGATTGGCAAAGAAATTGCAGGTACAGTTAAGTAAAAAGTCAACTTTTGAATTTCGAAGCATGAAGTTACATGATGAGGATCAAAAGTATTTGACACAACAAGAGAAACAGCGAAGAAAACGAGCGTTTGAGGGCAATTTGAAATCCCCTTCTTTAGGGGATTTTTTTGTTGGTTGCATTGTTTAATCTGTTTATGCAAAATAATATCTATATAGAGAATTTGGAGGTGGCAAAATATGAATAAATTTGTGGTCGTTGACTTAGAAACAACCGGAAATAATAATAGAGGTCAAGATCGAATTATTCAAATTGCAGCCTTTTTATTGGAAAGTGGAGAAGTTATTGAACAGTTTTCAAGTTTTATTAATCCAAACATGAATATTCCAACCTTTATTTCTGAACTAACAGGGATTTCAGATGAAATGGTTCAATATGCTCCTCAATTTGAACAAATAGTTGAAGAATTATACCCGATGTTTAATGACGCTTATTTTGTTGCACACAATGTGCATTTTGACTTAACATTTTTGCAAAAAGAATTTGAGCGGATTGGTTTACCAAAAATTTTACCGTTAGCTATTGATACAGTGGAGTTAACAAGAATTTTATATCCAACTTTAACTAGTTATAAATTATCCGATTTAGCAAAAGTATTCAATATACAACATGAAAACCCACATCAAGCTGATAGTGATGCTGAAGTTACTGCCGAATTATTAACCATTTTATTAAAAAAACTTGAGAGCTTGCCATATGCATCATTAAAAATATTAGAAAAACTTAGCACTAGCTTTAAAAGTGATATTACATACTATATTTCGGATCTACTTCAAAAGCAATCTGAATCCTTTTCAAATAAATCTGTTGATTATGAAGAATTTAGACGAATAGCGCTGAAAAAAAGAAGCTTTAGTTTACCTCAAGAAGAAGAAGATTTTGTAGAATTCGACGAGCATCTTAAACGTGAGCTTGTAGATCAGATGGCTGTAGAAATTCCAAATTTTATAAAAAGAGATGAACAATTTGCGTATATGCACGATGTGTTCGATGCATTTAGCCAGAATAATATTCTCTTAGCTGAGGCTGGAACAGGTGTTGGCAAGACATTTGGTTATTTAATTCCATCAGCATTTTTCTCAAAACAATTTGGCAAACAAGTGGTCATTAGTACAAGTACCATCGCGTTACAAAAACAATTACTTAAAAAACATATAAAAACGGTTGAAAAAATAGTTCCATTTCAGTTAAAAATAGCTTCTATACAAAGTAAAAGAAATTATCTATGTCTGCAAAAATTTGAGTATATTGTTGGCGAACAATTTGATGATAATTACGATAGTATTTTATCTAAGGCTATGATAACAGTTTGGTTAACTGAAACTGAAACTGGGGAATTAGATGAATTATCACTTCCTTCAGGTGGCTTACATTTATGGGATCGTGTTTGTTGTAACGAAGAAAGTGAAAATAAAAAAGCAAATCCTTGGTTTCATAAATGTTTTTATCAAAAGGCTAAAAATCAATTAATGTTAGCCGATATAATTATTACAAACCATGCATATTTATTGTCTACTTTAAAAAATAAAGATCACTTAATTAATTCTGTTAAAACGATTGTAATTGATGAGGCACATGCTCTTGAGGAGACTGCATCAAAAACTTTTGGAATCACTTTTTCTTGTTTAAAATATTATCAATATTTAAGTAGATTAAGTACTACTGATAGTAATGAACTTGTTCACCGATTATATAAATTTGATGAGGGAATACCAATTCGTGAAAAATGGTGGAAAAAAGTTGATCATTTAGTAAAAGAAATAAAGTATGAATCAGAAGAGTTATTTAGGTTATTACGTGATTTTATTTTAAGTAAACAAAATGAACTTGATAAAGAAAATATTAGACAGTCAATTACATTAAGTGATAAAAATACTGCTAGCCAAAATTGGAAGGTTATTCAAGAATGTGCGAATAGATTAATGCACGTGAATAACACTTTATTCACGGGTTGCGAGCAATATTTAAATTTAATTGAAGATAATAAGGTATCAGCGTTTCACCGTTCAATCGTTACGGAGTTTAAAATGATTATTGACCAATTAAGAAGCATGAAAAATGGTCTTTATGAAATATTATTCGATAAAAATGATCATTATATTTGCTGGATGGAAACTGAAGCAAAAGGTTCATTTCATACGACAATGCTTTATAGTGAGAAAGTTGAAAATGCAGATTTAATACAAAATTATTTAATTAGTGGAAGAAATTCTATTGTACTAACATCTGCTACAATGTCGATTGATTCATCCTTCTCATTTATAAGGTCATCATTAGGAATTAGTGAAAATAACAATGTTATTGAAAAAATCTACCCTGTCCCAAATGATTTTGCCCAAGGGATGAGAGTCTATATTCCTTCAGATTTAATGGGAATAAAAGAGATTACACAAGAAGAGTATGCATTACAAACTTCGAATACAATTCGCAAAATTGTTGCGGGAATAAAAGGTAGAACATTAGTTTTATTTACAGCTTTTGATTTATTAAAACAGACTTATGATCAATTAATACAAGATTTAGACTCACTGAATTCATCTGTATTAGCTCAAGGTGTTTCTCCTGGTGGAAAACAAAAGTTAATAAAACAGTTTTTACAATCTAAACAAACAATTTTATTAGGTACGAACACTTTTTGGGAAGGAATTGACCTACCTAATGAAGAATTAGATTGTTTAATCATTGTACGCTTACCGTTTACAAACCCTGAAAAGCCTATGTTTATTGCTAAATCAAATTTATTAAAAAAAGCTGGAGAAAATTCTTTCTCAAGTTTGGCTTTACCATTAGCAGTATTTAAGTTCAGACAAGGTTATGGTCGTCTTATCCGAAATGAAAAAGATCAAGGTTCATTATTTGTTTTAGATAATCGCATAATAAATACTAGTTATGGTTCAGAATTTTTAAAGTTAATCCCGAAAAACAAAATAAAAATTAATACAATGGATGAATTATTAAAAGATTTTTAGGAGTTTTTCAAAATTTAGCATAAGAATAGTAGGGGATTTAAGGTTAGACGTGTGGTATAATGACATAAATTGTAATGTATTTATAATACATTTTTAGGAGGAGCAACATGAATTCAAATATTGAAGTATTATCAACAACAAAAATTGAATATACTAGAGATTTATACAAAATTGTTGATAGTTTAAATCGTACTTTAAAAGAAAAAGATTTAATGTTTGGACTTGCACTTGATAAAGAAGATCAAGAATATGCGGTATTTACAATTTATCGAACATAAATGAGGTATATATGAAAAAATGGTTAGTCATCCTTGGATTAAGCATCATTTTTCTATCATTATTTTTAATCGCCACCTATCAATCATCAATTTCAAAGCTAAGTGATGATAAAAATCATGCCGAAGAGCTTGTTTTAAATCAAGGGTATTTAAAATCTGTGGAAACTTCTGATTATTTCCATGGAAAAGAACAAGCGATAGTTGTAAGTGGTAAAGATGATGCAAATAATGAAATGATCGCGTGGGTACAGGATGGAGAAGTTATTACACGAAAGAAAAGTGAAGGGTTGACCCAAAAACAAATCATTGACAAAGTTGTCAGTGAGAGAAACCCAAAAAAAATACATAAAGTAAAGTTAGGAATAGAGAACAAAATACCACTTTGGGAAGTAGTATATATAGACCAAGACGGCCGATATAATTTTTACTACGCTGCTTTCGAAAATGGAGAGCTTTTAAAACGTTATAGTATTTAGGGGGAAATTAACAAGATGAAACTAGCAAAAAGAGTAAGTGCACTAACACCATCTACAACACTAGCTATTACAGCAAAAGCAAAAGAGATGAAGGATCAAGGAATTGATGTAATAGGATTAGGAGCAGGTGAACCTGATTTTAATACACCAGTTGAAATTATTGAAGAAGCTTATTCAGCAATGCTTAAAGGCCAAACTAAATATACTCCTTCAAACGGTTTACCAGCTTTAAGACAAACTATTTGTGATAAGTTATTGAAAGATCAAGGATTAACTTACTCCCCAGGAGAGGTTGTTGTAACAAATGGTGCAAAACATGCACTTTACACACTTTTCCAAGCGATTTTAGATCCTGGTCACGAAGTAATTATTCCGACACCTTACTGGGTAAGCTATCCTGAGCAAGTTATATTAGCAGAAGGTGTACCAGTATTTATTGAAGGTTATGAACATCAACAATTTAAAGTAACACCTGAACAAATCGAAGCAGCGATTACAGAGAATACAAAAGCGATCATTATTAATTCACCAAGTAATCCAACTGGTATGATTTACGATGAGCAAGAATTAAAAGCAATCGGAGAAATTTGTTTAAAACATGATATATTAATCGTTTCTGACGAAATATATGAGAAATTAGTATATGATGGTGCAAAACATGTTTCAATTGCTTCGTTAAGCCCAGAGCTTAAAGAGCAAACGATTATTATCAATGGTGTATCAAAATCTCATTCAATGACAGGATGGAGAATTGGATATGCTGTTGGTAATAAGGAAATAATTAATGCCATGACAAATCTTGCTAGCCACTCTACTTCAAATCCTACTACAATGGCTCAAATCGCTACGATTAAAGCATATGAGTTAGGCGATGGTCCTGTTGAGGAAATGAGAGTAGCGTTTGAAGATCGTTTAAATAAAACTTATGAGCGCTTAATTACAATTCCAGGATTTAGCTGTGTTAAACCGAATGGTGCATTTTATTTATTCCCAAATGTGACTGAGGCAGCTAAAATGGCTGGATATCAAAATGTAGATGAATTCTCTACTGAATTACTTGAAAAAGCTAATGTAGCGGTAATCCCTGGTTCAGGATTTGGTTCACCTGATAATATCCGCCTATCATATGCAACATCTCAAGTACAGTTAGATAAAGCGTTAGATCGCATTGAGCAATTTATGAAAGCAAGTATCTTAAGTTAATTTCAAACGTTGGTAACTCATATTTTTAAATACAAAAGCTAAGCAAATGCTTAGCTTTTTTCAATACATTTTTTGTATTAATTTTAAGCACCACTAAGCAAAAGCATTTCCAATTTATTAAACAGATTATATCCTTAATTAAATAATTTATTAGTTGGTTTTTTAAATACTAAATAGATATACTAAAATAGAGGTGTGATTTACATGCCTCTATTTATTTTTATTTCACGAGTTTCTTTTACTGTATATTTTATGTAATCATGCTATACTATGCTAGAGGTGTTCGAAGTGAATAATAATAGCATTCTAAACTGGATTCAATTTGGGAATATTAGTATTCCAAATATACTTCTCAGTCATTATTCTTCTTTAAACATAAATGAAGAAGAACTAGTCATGATTCTACAGCTTTTCTCTTTTCAACAACAAGGTCATACGTTTCCAACACCTACTCAATTAGCAAAGATTATGTCAATAAATGAACAAAAATGTATGGAAGTTATTCGAGAACTTCTAAAAAAAGGTTTATTAGAAATTACGGAAGAAATTGACCATCATAATTTACGTTGTGAGGCATATTCACTATCTCCGCTATGGTTAAAATTAATTGATTTGACCCAGAATGGTCAACAATCAAATGAAAAACATACTAATCCTTCAATTATTGAACAAGAAGAGGAATCAATTTACTTAGTGTTTGAAAAAGAATTTGGTAGATTATTGTCTCCTTTTGAGATTGAAACTTTAACAATGTGGATGGACCAAGATGATCATAATGAAAAACTAATAAAAACAGCACTTAAAGAAGCAGTTATAAGTGGGAAATTAAATTTTCGTTATATAGATCGTATTCTTTTTGAGTGGAAGAAAAATGGAATAAAGCAAGTAGACCAAGCAATGAATTATAGTAAGCATTTTAGAAAAAAAGAAACAAGAGAACCACAAAACGAAACAAAGTATACAGGATCAATTCCTTTTTATAATTGGCTTGAAAAATAAAGCGAGGACATGCTCCTCGCTTTTGTTTAGTAAGGAGTGTTTTGGGATGTTAAATAAACAACAAATAAATGAGGTTCTTAATATAATTGGTGAAATGTTCCCTGATGCACATTGTGAATTAAACCATAAGAATCCGTTTGAATTAGTAGTAGCGGTTGCTTTATCCGCTCAATGTACTGATGTTTTAGTAAATAAGGTAACAAAAAATCTATTTGAAAAATATAAAGAACCTCAGGATTATTTAAATGTTACTTTAGAGGAATTACAAAATGATATTCGGTCAATCGGACTTTTTAGGAACAAAGCAAAAAATATCCAAAAATTAAGTGAAATGATTATTAATGAATTTAATGGTGAAGTTCCACGTACTAGGGAAGAACTCGTTAAATTGCCTGGAGTTGGTAGAAAGACAGCTAATGTAGTAATGTCAGTCGCATTTAATATACCAGCAATTGCTGTAGATACTCATGTTGAAAGAGTTTCAAAAAGATTAGCTATATGCCGTTGGAAAGATTCTGTATTAGAAGTAGAAGAGACACTAATGAAAAAAGTTCCAATCGAAGACTGGGGAGTAACACATCATCGACTCATATTTTTTGGTAGATACCATTGTAAAGCTCAAAGACCGAGTTGTGAGGTATGTCCTTTACTTGATCTGTGTAGAGAAGGAAAAAAACGTATGAAAGTGAAGAAAGTAAATGACAAATAGTATTTATAAGGATTTTATCGTTACGCCATTTTATAAAGACAATGTTAATGACCAAATAATCAATGAAGAAATTAAAATTAAAAATATACCGTTTTTTTATGAAAGTAATCAGATTCTAGTTAATAAGAGCACTAACATCCCGAATGAATGCGATGAAATTATTAAAGAGATGATTAATGAATGGAAAGAGGAGTCTGAACACATTTCTAACTACTTTAAACAACGGAATCGAAAACTTGCGAGTGAGCCAATGATAAGAGGCTTAGCTAATTTTATATCAATTCTTACTTGGATAAATGGCCAAATGCTGCTTAATTTAAATAATTTATTACTTGAGTTAAATAAATTAAAGATTAAGCCAATTAATTTAGATGAGCGTATTAGTTTTGTATTAAATCAACCAGATCACTATCACTCATTCATTCAACTTTCTGGCTTATATACGGAGTTGGAAAAGCTTTATTATAAGCAAAAAATAACCTCCTCAAGATGAGGAGGCTTATTTTATATTTAGAGTAGATCAGTTATTCTTAGGCTTAATGTTTAGATTAATTACATAGAAAAACCTCCTCAAAAAACGAGGAGGTTTTTAATTTATGCAATGATATTACGTTCCAACTTATTAAATCGATTATTAGAGTATGAATCTGAGTTATACGAAGTTGGATTCGTATTTGTTGGTTTTGATGGTTTATTTGGATCTGGTGTAGTAGGAGGTGTAGTTGGATTTGTATTACCATCTCCAGCTCCGCCACCATCACCTGTACCAGTACCCGTGCCGTCACCGTTCCCGGTACCCGTGCCGTCACCGTTGCCGGTACCCGTACCGTCACCATTGCCAGTACCCGTGCCGTCACCGTTGCCAGTACCCGTGCCGTCACCGTTGCCAGTACCTGTGCCGTCACCGTTGCCAGTACCTGTGCCGTCACCGTTGCCAGTACCTGTGCCGTTACCGTTACCATTGCCATTGCCGTTACCATTGCCGTTACCATTGCCGTTACCATTACCATTGCCATTATTATCAGCTGGTGGGGTAGTAGGCTCTTGGGTAGTAGATAAATCGACTGTAACAGTAACCGCCGCACTCTTAGTATCGCCATTAGTTGCCACGATTGTAATTTTTACTTTGTTTCCAGCGACGATACCATTAATTTTTGCTGATGTTCCATTTACTTTTTGAGTTTGACCTTTAACACCGTTAATATCATAGTTTACTTCAAAAGTAGTAGAAGCAAGTAACTCAGAAGGATACTGCCAATTTAATGAAACACTGCTCGTTTTTTCATCATATTTCGCTGTAACACTTTTAGCTGGATCTAATGTATCAGGTGTTGGTAGATCATCCATTTTTTCACCTTTAATATATAATTCGTCTTGTACTTTTACAACTGAATTTGGTTTATGGAACTCAGATGAACGATCAGCTGTTGCTGCTAACATATCTCTAGCAATATATTTAGCTAAATTTGTTGATGTTTTACTTAAATAATGACCTTCTTTATTTTTCTCATATCCAGTCCATACCGAAATAGTTACATCTGGAGTATAACCAACAAACCAACTATCTCGAGTTGCGTTTGAAGGGAAGCCATATTTGTCTTTAACTTCTTGTGGGTAGTTTGTAGTACCAGTTTTACCTGCCATATCCAGACCAGGTACATTAGCTCTACCACCCGTACCACCTGGAGCCTTAACAACATCACGTAGCATATCTGTAATCATATATGCAGTGTAATCGCTCATTGCTTGTTTTGGTTCAGGAGCTAATACTTTTTCAGTTTTATCTTGATAGATAATTTTTGTAACAGCATGTGGTTTTATATATACACCGCCATTACCAAAGGCTGCATATGCACCTGCCATATCCATTGCAGATACACCTGTAAATCCACCGATTGCATGAGACTCATAAAAACTGTCCTTTTGGAAGTTAAATCCAAGTCCGTTTCCAAATTCACGTGATTTATCTAATCCAACTTGCTGCATAGTTTTTAATGCAGGAATATTTCTTGAACCGATTAACGCCTTACGAATCGATAATTTACCTTTATAGGATTTATCAGCGTTTCGAATAGGTGTCCCATCAGAATATTGATATGGCTCATCAACAAGTTGATGATTAGTAGACCATTTTAAATATTGGATCGCAGGACCGTAGTCTAGGATTGGTTTAATAGTTGATCCAGGTTGTCTTTTAATATCTGTTGCAAAATTTAAACCACCACTTGTTGTGTTTCTTCCAGCACCTACAGCTTTAATTTCACCTGTTTTAGTGTCAGTTAATACAAAACCAGTTTGGAAATCATCACTTGGATAAAAGTCAGATCCACGATTAATAATTTCATCTGCTTTTGCTTGTGCTTTTGGATCTATAGTTGTTTCAATTGTTAATCCATCTGTATTTATATCCGCATCACCGTATTTTTTTACCTCATCCATAACAACATCAATGAATGCTTGATACTTTGTTTGACCACTTTCATGAACTTTTACTAATGATTTCTCTGGAATTGCTTTTGCACTAGCATATTGTTCATTCGTTATATATCCATATTTTTTCATCTGGCTTAATACAACATTTCTTCTAGCTTCTGATTCAGCTGGATGTTTTGCTGGATTATAGTTGTTTGGACTTTGTACCATACCAGCAAGTGTAGCTGCTTCAGGTAATGTAATTTTCGATAAATCTTTACTAAAATATGTTTCACTTGCTTTTGCTACACCATAAACTCCTCGGCCTTTTAAACCATTTGAGAAGTAAACTTTATTTAAATACATTTCTAAAATTTGTTGTTTAGAATATTTTTGTTCCAGCTGGAATGATAAATACCATTCTTGTACTTTACGTTTAATTGTTTTTTGTGGAGACAAGAATGAGTTTTTGACAACTTGTTGAGTAATCGTACTACCACCTTGTGATCCAAATCCACCAGTAATATTAGCTAAAACTGCGCCAAGCACACGGCGGATATCAACACCCTTATGCTTATAAAAACGTACGTCCTCAGTAGCAATAAATGCATTTTCTACTAATTTAGGAATCTCGTTATATGAAACTTTCGTTCTTTGTTCAGTTCCTAGCTCAGCAATAACATTGCCATTTTTATCTAGAATCGTAGACGATAAAGGTACTTTAAGCTTTGATTCATCAAGTTTAGGTGCATCACTTACTAAATAATAGAAAGTTCCAACACCCCCAAGAATACAAAGTACCGCTAAAGTTAATATTGATAAAGTAATCTTTTTCCATAAACCTTCACGTTTTTTTGGTTTGACATTTGAAGGCTTTTCCATTTCCATTTGTTTTCGTTCTTGTCGTGAACTATACTCTTTTGCCATTTTTTTGTTTCTCCTGCCTTTCAAATGAACTTAATGAAATTATGAAAATATTAAATTACAAAAAGTTCATCGATACATTTTAAGTAAGGAACTATGATTGGATAACTTGGTTTAAGTAACGCTCCATACTCTTTGCATTCTTCTCTAGAAATTGATTTTCTTCCACCATCTGTTTGCCTTTTCCAAAAGGTAAGAATATCAGTGGCTTTCATAAAATAAATTTCATTATATAATGAAAATTTTAATATGACAAACGAAATTCCACCGTGATTCAGTACATTTTCCATATGCTCTATTTGGTGTAAATGGAAATTTTGTAAAGGAAAACTAGTCTTATTATTGGTTTCCTTAGCTTCAAAATCAATATACTTCCCTTTATAGATGCCATTATAGTCAGTAGTTGATGGTTGCTTAAAATAGGCTTCCCTAATCACTGCAGCACTTCTTTTTGGATAGTCTACTTTTACGATTTGTACAGGTGTTGGTTTTTTATGTATGTTTGCGATGTTATTTGATAAATAATACGTATTAGTAGCATTTAAATCATCTTCAAGGGACATTCCGCGATTACTATAAGTATTATTTGATTTTACTTGTATTTCGTTATTTTTTTGACTTTTTTGAACTACATTATTTCTTCGATTTGGGTAACTTATCGTCATAAAACCAACTCCACCTTAATTTACATACAACTTGTATTATAGCACTAAAACAGATGTTCGTGTAAAAAAATACCAGATTGCTTGGGGTGAGTCAATGAATGCAAACCATGAAAGCTGGAAAGGTTTCATAAAAGAAAGAAGAGAAGAGCACCACAATTTATCAAAGGAAGAAGCAAAACTTATTGATTTAATAAAGAAAGAAACAGTTAAATATAATGCTGATAATATTTCCAGAACGATTGCATACCAAGAATATTTTTTAAGACAAAGTGAAATCGAGTGGTCTTTTCTTGCAAGTATGGTGTCGCGTAATGCAGGCTATAACATGACAGATTTAGAAAACCAAATATTCGTTAAAGGACTAAGTGTAAAACAAAGAAAACAGCTTTTTATGACATATGAACGGGCAAATTGGATTATTTTTTTAGATGCATTCCCACAGTTACTTCTTTTTGAATATTCAAAAGTGAATAATAAGCCATTATTTTATTTATTGAAATATTTTTCAGTATCTAGTTTTATGGAAATTGAATGGGAGAAATATTGGACGGATCGTGATAAGAAAAGACTAGTTTATTCATTAATTATTAATGAACAAAATATGATTGAAAGACCAGTCATTCAAAATAAATTTTTTAAAAGTGAAGTTTTTAATTCTTTAGCATTTAAACTTCAGGAACAATTAAAACTTAGTTATGTTATATTTCCAACAAGAAATGGTGAACTATATGGACTTGGTGTTTACCAATTTGAGGATTTAACGAAAAGAATTCAAATTGGTAAACAATTATATTCCATTTTATTTCATGAGGATTTACACAATGAATTTATCGATTTTGCCATGCAAACTATTCACACAGGCAGTAGAACTGATTATGAAGGGTTAGTCGGAATTACAAGTTCAAATAATCCGAAATTAAGAGATGTTTATCCAATAATTCCTCATACACGAACTGCTCTAGATGATTGGTATACAAATAGTAAAATTTTAAATGAATGGTATGAATATGAGGAAGTTATTAATGGAGATAGTTTTAAGCAATCTTTTTTAATAAAACAAGAGCTGCTTGGTTCATTGTTAAAATTGAAATCGATCTTTCAATAAAAATGGGTTATAAATTTTCGCTGAAAAAAGCTAGCACACAAATGCTAGCTTTTTTCTTTTAAATCGATTTTTCAATCGAAACAATCGAGTGGTTCCTACTATTTATGTAGCAGGGAAATTAGGACCATCTAATTTTGGATTACCAGTTTGTTGACTTTTACTTTTTTCTTGTTTTTTCTTTTTTTCATTTTTGTTTTTTGCCATTTTGAAACACCTCCATGTAATATACCTTTCCCAATTCTGTTCCACGTTACAAGTTTTTTTGTCGAAATTATAGATGAAAATACCTTTATTCACTTTGTTTAGCGAAATAGTTCTAGTTTTGTCACTAGGGAAGGAGGTAGATGAACTGTTGTTGAATTTATTCTGTATAGAAAATTAGGAAGAGGAGTTGAACTGTATGGAGTTAATTCAAAGAGATGAATTTTTTCGAGCAATTGATGAATTTTTAAATGAGGTAGAATTTATTGAGCACTCCTTAGCTTTAAGAATTGATCAAAAATGTGATGAAGAAAAGAATTTACTTTTAAATAAGATCCAGTCAACAACAGTGCATCTTCATCATTTTGAAAAGAAAGTAAGTCAAGCAAAAGAGGGTGGTAGTTGGATCTCAACACCATTTTTAGGAAGACAATTAGCATTTAATATTTAATAAATATATATAATTAAAACATATTTGATTTGAATGAAGGGATAAGAGAATAATGGAATTAAATAAAGCGATACACTTTTACAATTTAGTAAATGTGTATCGCTTTATTTCTTATAATATTATATTCCCGATTTCTAAATTGGCTTACAAGCGCCAAATAGTTCAAGTTCTTTAACTAATTCTCTGTAATGTTGAATAGTAACCTCACCATTTAGGTAATTTTGTTGTAAAAAGTCCATTAATTGATTAAAGTCAGTTGGTTCGAAACTTTTTGATGAAATAAACTTGCTCTTTAATTCTTGTAAAGTCATTATTACCCCTCCAACATTAAAATTTAATTAACAACTTGTATAACTAAATAAAATGTACCATAAATATTTAAAATTTAAATTTTTTTAAAAATTTAAACTTCCGACATATTATGACAAATAGCGCATAAAATAATAGAAGTAACAGAATAGGCATTTGTAACATATTTATAAATGAGAAAACTTATAATGGATGTGAGAATATGAGATCTCAAATGTTTCCTCCAAATCATTCAGATAACAGCTTTGAATGGTTTAGAAAGCAAAATCAAGTGATTGATGAGAATTTTAATTTTCCAGAAATGAATCAAATATCAAATGAAAATCAGCGTTATTATGGAAATACAATTCAACCTTTTTCCCAAAACCATACTATGAATACACTACAATCGCCAGTTCAATCGCAACAGACTCAACATGCACAATCCACTCAACTAACACAACCAGTTCAACCAGTTCAACCAACACAATCAATCCAACAATCTCAGATGATTGAGCCATCTCCTTATGGGGGACCATCAACACAAACAGGTAGTTATGATCAAAGTCAAATGCAGTATGCAGCACCACAACACTTTTCAATGCAGAATCCTACTGTTTCATATAACCAAGGGTATCAATACGATCCTAATTATTACGGAATGATGCAAAACCAATATCCATATATGCCAATGTATTCTTCACAATTCGGTAATCAAACGAACTATTTAAGCAGCCCTCAAAATCACCAGTATTCAATGCAACCTCAACATGCTCAAATGTTACAACAAGGCCCATTTACAACTCCACCAATGTTTGCGCCTAGTACACCTTATCCAACACAACCAAAAAAATTAAACCAGCAAAATAATAATGGTCAATCATTTCAGTTTTCATCAATATTAAATCAATTTAAAAATGGTTCAGGTTCATACGATGTCCCAAAAATGATGTCTACTGCGGGTCAAATGATGAATACGATGAATCAAGTAGGTGGACTATTTAAACAAATAGGGGTTTTATTCAAATAAAAAAAGCNNGCTTTTTTTATTTGAATAAAGAATTTACCTTCTATACGATTAATCATTTCTAGATAAAGAATGTACAAGCTTGTAGCGGTCGGCTCTGTATACAGTCAATTCGTACTCTAAAACTTTGCCACTTCTTAAATATGTTGTACGATAAATGGCCAATACGGGACAATTTGGCGGAATTTCTAATAATTGTGCTTCTTCTTCAGAAGGCATTCTAGCTTGAATCGATTGATCAGCATATTGAATAGGATCTGGAATATTGGCATTTACATAATCAAAGAATGATTTTTCTAAAACACTTTGATTTAAGTTTGGAGCAATATCGCATGACACGTGGATACTTTCAATCGACATAGGAATTGAGTCTGCTAAACGGACACGTTTTATAAAATAAATAGGATCTTTTTCTTTTATCTTTAGTATATTGGATAATGCTTTATCAGAATTTAAAATATCAAATTGAACTAACCTACTACTTGGTTTTAAACCTCTCTCAATCATTTCTTCTGTGTAACTATTTAATCTACTAATTTTTTTTTCAACTTTTTGACGACTAACAAATGTACCTTTACCTTTTTGTCTGTAAACAATTCCTTCTTGAACTAAATTATTTAATGCTTGTCGAACGGTCATACGAGATATTTGGAATTTCTCTGAAAACTCTCTTTCTGATGGAATCAATTCATCAGCAGGGTATTCACCTGAAGCGATTTTACATTTTATGTATTCTAATAATTGATGATAAATTGGTATTGGGGAATTTTTGTTAATCATTTTTTACTCCTTGAATTGCATTAATTATCTATATTTAAAACGATTTCATAACTCATTTTAAAGGAATAAAATGCTTTCGGCAATCATTGTGTATACTCTCAAAAATCAGAATATTTAAACTTTTAATCATTATTAATTTTATTGTTGTGAAATATGTTCAAACCTAATAAAATAAAAAAGTTGACATAAAAGTATATTTAGGATATTGGAGAGGATAATTTTGAACAAAATACTTTTTTTATTTTTTTTCACAATTACATTAACATTAATTATTTTTACGAGTTTTAAACAAGCTTTATATGTAATTTTATCTTAGAATTTCGACGAAAAAATTTTAACAATAATATTCCTATCACAATAACTAATCTAAAGGGAATAAAATATCCTCTATAAGCAGCAATCAAATATTGAATATTGATCTTAAATTGGTCTTAATAGTTGATTTCCACTAAGCTTATGACTACAATGCAAAGTTAAATATTAGATTCCCTCAATATAAATTTCTACATTTGAATATTATTTAAATAAATGATTTTTGCGAGATAAATATACTTACAATATTTATTTGTTACTAAATATTTGAAATAAAGCAGAGTATTTAATAAAATTTAATTTGTGGAAGAACTTTTAGTTCTTCCTAATTTATTATTGTGAGGTAATATGAAGATACTACTTATATCTGGTTATAAATCATTTGAATTAGGCATTTTTTCGAATAAACACGATGCAGTTAAGTACATAAAAAAAGCAATAAAAAATAAAATACTTTTCTTTATAGATGAACTAGAATGGATTATTATTTCAGGGCAAATGGGTACTGAATTATGGGCCGCAGAAGTAGTATTCGATCTTCAGCTTGATTATCCCGAAATAAAGTTGGGTATTTTTACACCCTACGAAGATCAAGAGAAAAATTGGAATGAAGCAAATAAAGAATATTATAATGAAATCTTAATTGGGGCGGATCACGTCGACTCAATTTCTAGAAAACCATACGAATCTCCAATACAGTTAAAAGCAAAAAATGAATTTTTAGTTAGTAAAAGTGACGGATGTATTTTATTTTACGATAATGAAAAAGAAGGTAGTCCTAAATATTTATATGATTTAGCATACAAGAAAAATGAACTATTTAATTATCCTGTAGAAATCATCACATTTGACGATTTACAAGTGATTGCAGAAGAGTCTTTTGAGAATGATGACAATAAATATAGGGAATTATAGAATAGATAATTGACAATTTATGAAGAGTTTGAAAAAATAGAAGGTAAATATTTCTAAATGTTTTGGGGTGATAAACATGGAATCAACAAAAATAAAACTAAGTATAAAAGATATCCTAAATAAAGAATTTAAAGTTTCAATGCGAGGATATAATCAAGAGGAAGTGGATCAATACTTAGACACGGTCATTAAAGATTATGAATCGTTTCAAAATCAAATCGTAGCCCTACAACAAGAAAATGCAAAGTATAAAAAATTGTTGGAGGATCAAAAAAACACAGCTACACCTCCGCCTTCACCTTTTAATAATACGAATACTGATGTTCTAAAAAGATTATCAAATTTAGAGAAGCATGTTTTTGGTAGTAAACTATTCGAATAATTTTAACTTAATTTATATTTTAAGAAAGCATTGCAAACTTAAGTATAATTTACTATACTAATAAATGTTCGTTTCAATATGTTCGGGTAATCGCTGCAACGCTTGACGTTGTTGAGGAAAGTCCATGCTCGCACAGTCCTGCGATGGCTGTAGTGTTCGTGCCTATCGAAGTCATAAGATAGGGTAGCTGTGTATCAGCTAACGGCAGGGAACGGACCTAAGTCCTTTTAGGATATGGTTCTACTACCTTTAAAGTGCCACAGTGACGTAGTCCTCGAAGAAATGAGAGGAGTGGAACGCGGTAAACCCCACGAGTGAGAAACCCAAATTATGGTAGGGGAATCCTTTCAAAGGAATTGAACAGAGAAAGGGACAGATTATTCTGTAGATAGATGATTACCACCTAGTAGTACGAGGCGAGAGCCGTTTGAAGTACGAATGGTACAGAACATGGCTTACAGAACATATGAAATGATGAAACTTTTTAAAAACTCTTCATTCTATGGAGAGTTTTTTGTAATTTCGACGTAAATTGTTCATAATGAAAATAGGAATTAAAATGAAAATATGAAAAGAAAAGTTCATTCTTAGTTTGAATGAGATAGGTGGTTAAATTGGCGAAATATACATTAATTGCTACTGCTGCAATGGGGATCGAAGCACTAGTCGCTAGAGAAATAAAAAGCCTAGGGTTTGAAGATGTAGTAGTTGAAAATGGTCGAGTATTATTTAAAGCGGACGAAGCTGGTATTGTGAAAGCGAATTTGTGGCTTAGAACAGCTGACCGAGTGAAACTACGTGTTGGTGAATTTAAGGCAACCTCATTTGATGAATTATTTGAAAAAACAAAAGCTTTACCTTGGCATATGTTTATCCCAAGAAACGGTCAATTTCCTGTGTCAGGAAAATCGCATAAATCAAAATTATTTTCAGTATCTGATTGCCAAGCAATCGTCAAAAAAGCAATTGTTGATAAATTAAAAACAATCCAAAATATTCAAGGTATGTTAATTGAAGATGGTCCATTATTTCGAGTGGAGGTCTCTATTTTAAAAGATATCGTAACATTAACGATTGATACTACTGGTCGTGAAGGCTTACATAAAAGAGGATATCGTGTAGATCAAGGTGAAGCACCATTAAAAGAAACACTTGCGGCTTCATTAGTATTACTAACGAATTGGAATGCTGATTTACCTTTTGTTGATCCATTTTGTGGATCTGGTACAATTCCAATTGAGGCTGCATTAATTGGACATAATATCGCTCCAGGATCGTTTAGAAGCTTTGCGTCTGAAGATTGGCATTGGATTGGTAAAAAAAGATGGAATGAAGCAAGACAAGAAGCAGAAGACTTAGCAAATTATGATCAAAAACTAGAAATAATCGGTTCAGATATTGATCATCGAATGATTAATGTTTCAAAAGCGAATGCTGATGAAGTTGGATTATCAGATTCAATTGCATTTAAACAAATGCAAGTAAAAGACTTTACTACTAAATCTGAGTATGGATATGTTGTTACCAACCCACCATATGGTGAGCGTTTAAACGATCGACCTTACGTTGAAAAGTTATATTCAGATATGGGGAATGTTTTTACAAAATTAGATACATGGTCAGTGTATCTACTTACTAGTCATGAGGGATTTGAACAATTTTACGGTAAACCAGCAACAAAGAAACGTAAATTATTTAATGGTTTCATTAAAACTGACTATTATCAATACTTTGGAAAAAGACCTCCAAGAAGAATTGAAGAGTAAAAAAGTTAAAAGGGTGTTCCCAATGTCTATTTAGACGATTGGGGCACCTTTTTATTTATAATAACGTATTTTGTTCAAGTTTTTACGAACAAAACTTGAACAAAAATTGAATTCGTTTAGTAGCATTATAAATTTATTGCAGGTACAATTCTAAAACCGTGATTTTTTTCAAGTAAATGTGCAACATGCCAATTCGTTTCTGCAGTACTTTTATATTGAGTGACTAGATCATGGAATTCATCATTAGAGAAACTCTTTTCGTGCTGAAGTAAATAAAGGTCTCTTACAACACTTATATCATCATTTGTATCAAAATTAGTCTGTATTAAAGAATATAAGTACAAATAATCACCTCCAAACTACCATTTTTATGATTATTTTATAGATTTCCCGATAATTCGAATGTTATTGCCATTAGATAATTTTGAAATATAATCATTTTTCTTTTAAATGAAGAAAGATAATTTGTTACAATAAATCTAGAAAAATAAGCCAATCTAAAGGACTGATCAAAAATGAAAAAACCACGTATTGGAATGGTAGGATTAGGCAATATTGCACAAAAAGCATATCTACCAATTCTTACAAAAGAAGAAAACTGGGATTTTATCGGTGCATTTTCACCAAATAAAGAAAAACGTAAGAAAATATGTTCACAATATCGAATTCAAGATTTTGAAAGTTTGGAATTACTTGCAGAACAAAGTGACGCAGTTTTTGTACATAGTGCAACTAGTTCACATTTTGAGGTTGTATCGTATTTGCTAAATAAAGGTAAAGATGTTTATGTTGATAAACCTCTAGCAGCTACATTGCCAGAATCAGAGAAATTAACTGAATTAAGTATTAAACTAAATCGAAAACTTATGGTTGGATTCAACCGCCGATTCTGTCCAATGTATGTGCAGGCAAAAGAACAGGCAAAGAATATAGCGGTAATCAGATTTGAAAAACATCGAGAGAATAAAATTGGGTCTAATTCATTCGAGTTTACGATGCTTGATGATTATTTACATTTAGTTGATACCATTAGATGGTTTGCAGATGGAGAAGTTAACTTGATTAATGGTAGAGTCAAACTTACTCATACTAATCAATTAGAGTATGCTACTCACCAATTTGAATCGTTAAAAGGAGCTACTATTAATTCAGTAATGCACCGAATGGCAGGAACAAATCTTGAGCGCTTAGAATTAATTACTGAAGGTTCGATTATAAGGGTAAAAAATATGAACAACTTCGAAGTAGAAAAAAACAACTCAATAAATAATTCGTTTTCATCATCATGGGACACAACATTAAAACAAAGAGGTTTTGAGGATTGCATTAACCATTTTATCAATTGCATAAACTCTGATGAAAATCCATCGATCAATGGAGAAGAAGCATTAAAATCTCAAATGATTGTTGAAGAAATGATAAAGCAGGCAAAAGGCTGGTAAAGTTATCTAGAAAGCTTTACGAATTTAAAGCAAATATATTTTCGTTCCAAATATCCAATTCCCTTAGTCTTTAGGTGATCATGCCTTATTTCCCTTGCCTTTCCCTCACATTTTTTGTATGATAGCGGGTAGAGACAATTTTTAAATAATATAATGGATCGAATAAATTTGCAAAATTAAAGTTCTCAAACGAGGACTTTTTCTTTTTAATTTACATTTTGGGGGTAGCAATGAGTCATTCAACTAAATTACCTTTTGAGGTAGGAAAGCAAGACCAATTTATTGAAAAGCTAGGGGAATGGATTGGGGACGTTTTTTACGATTTATTACCAGATGCAGGCTATGAGTTAAGAGATGAGCAAATTTTTATGGCTTATCAGCTTGAAAGAGCGTTTAAAGAAAAGAAAGTTATTTTTGCTGAAGCAGGCGTGGGTACAGGTAAAACGTTTGTCTATTTACTATATTGTTTATGCTATGCAAGATATACAGGTAAGCCAGCTATTATCGCATGTGCTGATGAATCTTTAATTGAACAGCTAGTAAAGAAAAATGGGGATATTGAAAAATTATCGAATGCTTTAAATTTGTCAATTGATGTTAGGTTAGCAAAGTCAACTACAAATTATTTATGTTTAAAGAAATTGGATTTACAACGTTCAGAAATTGATGTATCAGATGCTGTTTTAGGGGTTTATGAAAATTTACCAAGCTTTGTAAATGATTATGGTACACTCCAAAAATTTATTCCATATGGAGACCGTACAGAATATAAGGACTTAACAGACGAAGAGTGGGATACAATTTCATATGATTATTTCCAGGATTGTTCTACTTGTGAACAAAGACATAGATGTGGACAAACTCTTTCAAGAGAACATTATCGTAAAGCAACTGACCTAATTGTATGCTCACAAGAATTTTATATGGAGCATATTTGGACGGTAGAATCTAGAAAACGTGAAGGTCAATTGCCATTACTACCTAATCCTAGTTGTGTAGTATTTGATGAAGGACACTTACTTGAATTTGCAAGTCAAAAATCGTTAACTTATCGTCTGCAACAAGAGACATTAAATACATTTTTATCATTTTTAATGCAATCAGGTACGCGTGAAAGCTTCCAACAGTTACTAGAAGATACATTAGAAACGTACGATCAATTCTTTTTTGAATTAGATAACAATACCGAAGAAGTTGAAGGATCTAGACGTTTTAAACTGAATATGAATGAAAGATTAATTAAGTTAGCAAGGAGATTAAAGTCTCAAATTAGTAGCATTGGTGACGAATTAGTCTTTGAAAGTGAAATGTATACGATTGATGAATATCAGCTAAATATTGTTGATGAGCATTTAGATGATGTTGAGCGTTGCTTAAATTTATTTATTAATGAAATTACAGCAATTCAATGGATTGAGTATAATCAAAATGAATTAACATTAGTCATCATGCCTAAGGCGGTAAATGAGCTTTTACAAGAAAAAGTATTTAATCAAAAAATGCCGATTGTATTTTCATCTGCAACTCTTTCTCAAAATAGTTCTTTTGATTATATCGCAGGTAGTTTAGGGATAAAAGATTACTTATCATTTTCGGTCAATTCTCCGTTTGATTATGATGAACAAATGAAAATAGAGTTAAATCAAGTTGACCCAACCAAAATTGAGGAAAAAAATGAAAAGATTATTGAGAAGTTAAAGGGAAATAACGGAAGTACATTAATTCTCTTCAATTCAACTCAAGAAATGAAAAAATTTAAACTGCAAGTTGATAAAGAAAAATTGGACTTCAATTTATACTTTGAAGGTGAAGAAGAAATTAGTTCGATTGTACAAAAATTCCAAGAAGATATTAACGCGTCTTTATGTGCTGTTCATTTATGGGAAGGATTAGATATTCAAGGAATGTCACTAAGTCAAGTGATTATTCACGCTCTACCATTCCCGCCAAATGATCCGGTATTCCAATCAAAACGTCAAAATGCACAAAACCCTTACTTCGAGATCGATGAGCCGTATATGTTATTAAGATTACGCCAAGGTATTGGACGACTAATCCGTAGTCATGAAGATAAAGGAAAAATCGTTTTATTTATTGAGAATGATCTAAACAATGAAACGAAAGAAAAAATCTTAAACAGTTTACCTGTTAATCCATCTTAAAAGCTAAAAAAGCTAGCATTCGCTAGCTTTTTTAATTGCATATTCCAACTCTAGATTTACTAAAATTACATTCGAAAAATTCTTTAAATGCGAAAAAAGCAGTTTCTCCAGTTGTAATACGATGGCCATCAATTGGTAAATAATTCTTTTCAGCACGAATATTTTTAGTTATTGGACCATCAGGTAAGTAAGTTGGGCAAACAATCGTCCAATTTAACTGACTTTCATTTAATAAGTTAAAAGCTTTTTCATGATCAGTTGCTGCAGTTGTTGATTTTCGTTTTGATTCAGAGCTTTTATAGCGTAGAATGGTTGGATTAACTCTTGATTGTAGAATACCTGCAGTTCCAATTGTAACGATCCTACCTATTTGTTTCTTTTCAAGAAGAGGGATTAGTAGTCCCATTGTTTTAGATAAAATATTCTCACCTCCAGTATTTAAGGCAGAAATTACTCCATCTACGTTTTCTAAAGCTAAATTTAAATCTTTTTCATTTAGCGTATTTCCTTTTAAAACTGTAAGAGCTTCATGTTTAATCGTTATTTTTTGTTCATCTCTTACTAAAGCAATTACTTCACAGTTAGCTTCTAATAATAAATCCACTAAAAAAGAACCAACTCTTCCGGTTGCTCCTAATAATAATATTTTCATAACATCACCTTGCTGTATTGTACAATATTTTTATTGATTATGTCTTTTAATAAACTTAAGCACATGATTTCTGATAATGAAAGTGCTTTTTAAGCTTAATTTTAATTCAATAGAAAAGTTATGATAGAATGAAATTAACATCCTAAAATTTAGAAATGAGGGGTAAATATGGCAATTAATAAAATACAAGAAGAATTTACTGACTATTTAAAGAAAATCGAAAATTATAATGAAGCAATTAATGTTATGTATTGGGACCTAAGAACGGGAGCGCCTAAAAATGGAGCTGAACAAAGATCAAATGTCATCAGTCAGCTTTCTGCAGAAGTATTTGAAATGACAACATCAAGTACAATGGAAAACTATTTAAATTTATTAGAAAAAGAAATAGACACAGGAAACTTAAATGAAATCATTGAAAAATCTGTTAAGGAATGTAGAAAAAATTATGATTTAAACTGTAAAATCCCTAAAAATGAATATGCAGAATATGTAAAGCTTTGTTCATTAAGTGAAAATGCTTGGGAAGACGCTAAAAATGAAGGTGATTTTAGTAAGTTCCAACCATATTTAGAAAAAATTGTAGCGATGAAAAAACAATTCATTGAATATTGGGGCTATAAAGATAAGAAATATGATACATTATTAAGCTTTTATGAGCCTGGCATGACAACTGGGAAGCTAGATGAAGTTTTTGGTAAAGTAAGAAAAAGTCTTGTACCATTAGTAGCGAAAATTTCAAATTCACAAACTAAACTAATTCGCGAAGAATTGTCACAACCGATCTCAATTAATCTTCAAAAAGAAGTTAGTGAAGAGATACTTGTAAAATTAGGTTATAATTTCGAATCAGGTCGTTTAGATGAAACAGTTCATCCATTTCAGATTACATTAAATCCTGGTGATGTTCGAGTAACAACGAAATATATTGAAGATAATTTTATGAGTGCACTTTTTGGAACAATTCACGAATGTGGACATGCGCTATATGAGCAAAATTTATCATCAAATTTAATAGGGACACCATTATGTGAAGGTGCATCGATGGGAATTCACGAGTCTCAATCACTATTCTTTGAAAATATGATTGGAAGAAGTAAAGAATTTTGGGAAGCTCAGTATGAAAATTTAATTGCAAAAACCGGTGAGTATTTTAAAAATTTATCGGTAGAAGAATTTTATAAAGCAATAAACCATAGTGAGCCTTCATTAATTCGAATTGAAGCGGACGAATGTACATACCCATTGCATATAATGGTTCGATATGAAATTGAAAAAGAACTGTTTGATGGTGATTTACAAGTAAAGGATTTGCCAAAAGTATGGAATGATAAAATGGAAGAATACTTAGGTATCGTTCCATCAAACGATCGAGAAGGTGTTCTTCAAGATGTTCACTGGGCAGGTGGAGATTTTGGTTATTTTCCTTCATATGCATTAGGTGCGATGTACGCAGCACAGTTTAAGCATAAAATGAAACAGGATTTAAGCGATTTTGAAACCATCTTAAAAAACGGCGAGATTCATCAAATTGTTGATTGGCTAACCCTTAATATTCACCAATATGGAAAACTAAAAGAACCAAAAGAAATATTAGTAGATGTTACAGGGGAAGAGTTAAACGTAAAATACTTTATTGATTACTTAGAAGATAAATACTCTAAATTGTATAATCTAGTTTAATCTGATTCGTATGGATGGAGGTTGTTAAGAACCTCCTCATACTCATTATTAAAGAAAACATAAATAAATGATTAATTCCAAGTTATTATTTTTTTGTGTTTTTTTAATAAGTTCAAAGAATAGACATATTTAGATATTTAATAAATTACTTTTTTATAGTATCATAGATAAAAATGAAAGCGTGTTCACAATTACTTATTAAGAAGAGTTGAATTTAATTAAGTGAAATAGTGAAGATTTAAAGTTACTGAAATTAAGTTCAAAAAATATTCACATTTAGAAAGTCTTAAGATATTTTTTTTATAGTATTATAGATAAAAATGAAAGCGTGTTCATACTTTTTTTGAAAAGGAGGTAATTTGAATGTTTTTTAGGACAGCCAGATCTTTAGAACGAAATATTGAAGAAAAACGAATCAAGTTGCAAGAAGCTCAAAATCAAAATAATGACAATCATCAAGAAGTAGTAAAGATTCGTCATCAGTTGGACACTGATTTAAGAGAACTACAGAAATTGTTGAAAACGGTTGCAGTTAAACAATCAAAAATTAATATTAAACCAATATGATAAAATAGTACATAGACCACAAAATTTTTTGTGGTCTTATTTTTTTCGAAGTGGAAAGCTACTAGTATAAAGAATTAGATAACAATTAGCTAAATTTATTTTTTATAGATTCTATTATAAAAATTGTGAGAACAAGGGTAGAAATTGTAAAGTTATGTGACGTTTAAAAAATCGAGAAGTTTATAGTTTGTGTTTCAACTGGACTTTAAGAAAAATAGCATTCGATTTGTAGTGAAAAATGGAGATAATGTAGCTTGTTTAAAAAAATTAATACAAATAGTTAAAAATCACTAATCAAAAACAAAATTCCCTAAATATAATAGAGTATATCGATTAATATCCATTTTTTTATAAAAATGTGGAATGAGGTTCTAGATGGATTTCGAACTGGCAAGTCGTTTTAGAAGATTGTTTGCAGCTTGGATCGATGGCTCGTTAAATCTTTTATTTTCTAAACTGGGGTTATTAATACTTGGGTTAGAAAGTAAAGACATTTTAGATTTATTTATGTTTAGTAGTAAGCAACTGTTTTTATATTCAATTTGGTCGCTATTATTTATTTTCCTATTTTATGTCATTGTACCTACTTATATTTGGAACGGACAAACAATAGGAAAAAGATTATTAAGTATTATGGTTGTAAGGGATACAGATGACTTAGTTGATCTCAAAACAATGACATTACGTTCAATCTTTGCTTTTGGTTGCCAGCTAAATTTGCCAATATTTATAGAAGCAATCGGAATTTTGTATCTAATTGATCTATTTTTTATCTTCCGAAAAGATCGGAAAACATTGCATGATTTAATCGCTAAAACGAAGGTTGTCTATTATTAATAGCACTAAAAAATACCCTTTAAAGCTATTTTCAAACTTTAAAGGGTATTTATCTTTTTATCTTATAAAGATGTTTTTGCTAAATATTCATCTAGTTGATCAAATGTACCTGTAAAGCCTTGTTGCATAGAATCTTTATTTGCAATAAATGCAGCAACTTCTTCATCAGTAGCATTGATTGGAAAACCTTTTAATGTAATAGTTGTTTTACCATCATTTTCTTCTAAAGTTAAAGTGTTTTGAATTTCCAATGGCCAAACTTCAAAGAAAGGAGCGCGAACCATATTACCTTCTTGATCAGAGAATGAATTAACAAATACAATTTTCTCAGGTTCAATAATTTCACCAAAAACAAATAATCCCCACATAACGAATCCTTCTGGTGATTCCATTTTATAGTGGAATTTACCTCCTGGTCTAAATTCTAGCGTTGCTACATCCATTTCAAAGCCTTTTGGACCCCACCAGTTTTTAAGGTGTTCTGCTTCTGACCAAACCTTGAATACTAATTCACGAGGTGCATCAACAACTCTTGTTAAAACTAATCCTTGCTCATCTACATTAAACATATTTTTACTCATTATTAATTCCTCCATTTAATTTATTATTTACTTTATTTCTTCCTTAAAAAACTAGGTACTTCTCCTTTCAATAATAGTTAGTACTAATTAAATTGTGTGCAATTAATAAGCTAAGATTATTTGCCTTGTAATTTTTTTAAATAATCGTCCAATTGATCGAATCTCTGTTCCCAGACGTGACGGAATGACTTAATCCACGAATCCATTTCTTTTAGCGGCTGGGGTCTTAGTTTATAAATTCTTTTATTGGCGATAGGTTGAACTTCGACAAGCCCAGCTTCACTTAGAACGCGAAGATGCTTTGAAACCTGTGGTTGTTTAAGTCCTAAGCTTTCAGCAATTTCACCGACTGATAGAGGACCGTCACGTAAGAGTTCAACAATCTGTAACCGGTTCGGCTCTGCAAGAGCAATTAAAGTCGAATTCATAAATAGAATATACCTCATGAGGAATATTCCTGTCAAGGAATATTCGGAATATAAATTTGTGTTGATCTAAAAAATACTTGAGTAGTATCTACGAAATTACTGAACAATATTCATTTTGTCGAGAAATATTATTTGAAAAATAAGATAATTCTTATTTATCCACATATTTTTTATGCTACTATTTAGCTGACTTGAAAATTCGATTTTAAAAGGTGGGTGTTTTGATGAGCTTAAAAGATTATGAGGCTTCGTTTTTAGATTATGTAAGAAAAATGTTAAACATTGAAGAAGCAATTAGTGTTTTATATTGGGATCTTCGAACAGGTGCACCTAAAAATGCTGTAAGTCAGCGTTCAAATGTAATTAGTCAATTATCAGCCGATGTTTTTAAAATGAGTACTTCAAAAGATATGGCTCATTATTTAATAACAATGGAAGAAGCCATTAGTGCAGGGAAATGTTCATTAGAAGTTGAAAAAACAGTAAAATATTTAAGAAAGCAATACGATCAAAATACGAAAATACCAGTTGATGAGTTTGAAGCATTTGTTAAATGCCAAGCAATTTCTGAAAGTGTTTGGACAGAAGCGAAGGAAGAAAATAATTTTGCTAAATTTGAACCTTATTTAACTGAAATAATTGATTATAAACGTAAGTTCGTTGAATATTTAGGATATAAAGACTGTAAATATGATACATATTTAGATCAATATGAACCTGGAATGACTGTAAATAAACTAGACGAAGTATTTTCAGAAGTAAGAAATAAATTAGTACCGATTGTTAAAGCTGTATCGACTAGTGGGAAAAATTTTGAAAAAGAAGAGATGAAAGCATTCGTTTCGACGCAAAAACAAAAAGAAATATGTGAACAACTATTAACTTCTCTTGGTTATAATTTTGATGCCGGAAGATTAGATCCTACTCCACATCCTTTTGCTACTTCTCTTAATTTAGGTGATGTTCGAGTAACAACGAAATATCATGAAAATAATTTTGAAAAAGCCATTTTTAGTACAATTCATGAATGTGGTCATGCACTATATGAGCAAAATATTTCCAAAGATTTGGATGGTTTACCGATCGCCCATGGAGCGTCTTTAGGTATTCATGAATCTCAGTCCCTTTTATATGAAAAGATTATTGGACAAAGCTATGAGTTCTGGAAATCAAATTATCCAAAATTAAAAGAGCAACTTAATGGAGTGCTAGATAATGTTACTTTAGATGAATTTTATAAAGTGATAAATAATAGTAAGCCTTCATTTATTCGTATTGAAGCTGATGAATTAACTTATCCTTTACATGTAATGATTCGATATGAAATTGAAAAGGATTTATTAGATGGAAAAATTCAAGTTTCAGAGCTCCCTTTAATTTGGAATCAAAAAATGGAGGAGTATCTAGGAATAATTCCTGAAACTGATCGAGAAGGTGTTTTACAGGACGTACATTGGTCAATGGGGCATTTTGGATACTTTCCAACTTATGCATTAGGTGCAATGTATGCTGCTCAAATTAAAGCAACAATGGAAAAAGAATTACCAAATTTTAGTGAATTAATTGAAACGAATGATTTTCAAACAATTCTTGATTGGTTAAAAGTGAATATTCATCAATATGGTGCAATGAAGGAACCACAGCAAATATTGAAAGACGTTACTGGTGAAGAATTAAATGTGAAATATTTTGTTAATTATTTAGAATCAAAATATACAAAATTGTATGAGTTGGAAGAAGTAAATAAATCATAATTGTGAATTAGAAATGTTGTAGGCTTTATTTTAGAAGCATTTTAATGGAAATAATTGCGAATGTAGATTCGAGTAAAATGAGATATACTAAAACTGCACAACAGAAAGAATACTCCTTTGAAACGCTTAGACAATTCTTATTATTTGTTCATGGTCCATGAATGAATAGAGAATTGTCTTTTTTTTATTGAATGGCATCTTATTTCCACTCTAGGATTTTTTCATGTATTAAAGAATAATTTTCCAAATTAATACAAAAGGTAATGACTATAAGGAGTGGGAAATTATGCCTTTAATTTTATCTGTTGGGAAAGCTGTACCAAAATATAAAATCGATCAGGAAAATATTGTGCCTTTTATTCGAGAGCTTTTTTTGAAAAGATATCCTTCAATCGATCGCTTATTATCTGTATTTCAAAATGGTGAGATTCAAAGTCGATTTATTTCTAAGGAGCTTTCTTGGTATAGCGAAGAACATAGCTTTGAGCAAAAAAATCAGGCTTACACTGAAATCTCAATTGAATTATCAATAGAAGCTATTAAAAATTGTTTGAATAGTAATGAATTTCTATCTTCGGAAATTCAATATGACAAAATTGATGGAATTATTTTTGTCTCTTCAACTGGTATTTCAACCCCTACAATTGATGCTCATATCGCAAATATCCTGCCATTTCATTCTTCGATTAAAAGAATACCCATATGGGGCTTAGGGTGTGCCGGTGGTGCTAGTGGAATTTCTAGAGCATTTGATTATTGTAAAGCCCATCCAAAGTCAAATATTTTACTAGTTGCAGTTGAATTATGTAGTTTAACATTTCAAAAAGAAGATCTTTCCAAAAGTAATATAATAGGAACTTCATTATTTGCTGATGGAGCAGCAGCGGTTCTAGTTATTGGCGATGAGAGTGATTTGAAAAATCGAACGATCCATAAATCTTTACCGTCAATTGAACAAACTAATTCAACTCTAATGCCAAATTCATTAGACGTAATGGGATGGGATGTTCGGAATGATGGTTTATTTGTCATTTTTTCAAGAGATATACCAACAATCGTTAAAGATTGGTTACATCCAGTTGTCTCAAATTTTTTAACGGAAAATGAACTAACAATAAAGGATGTAACTCATTTCATTGCTCACCCTGGTGGAAAAAAAGTATTGGACGCATATATCGATTCATTAGAACTTTCCGAAGCGAAAATCGGAATTTCCTTAAATATTTTAAAATCATATGGAAATATGTCATCTTGTACTGTCTTATTTGTGTTAAGTGAGTATATGAAGTTAGGAAAAACGAATGAGTACGGTCTTCTTTGTGCTTTAGGACCAGGATTTAGTTCAGAGTTATCATTGTTAAAGTGGGTAGAATGCTAATGTTAAAGATTATTTTTTTATTCATCGTCATACAAAGAGTGATTGAGCTAGGTATAGCAAAGAATAATGAAAAAAAATTAAAAATGCGAGGCGCACTTGAATTTGGCCAAGAGCATTATAAATTTTTTATCATCTTACATAGCATGTTTTTTATTTCAATTCTAATTGAGAATTATTTCATTCATTATTTAGAAATTAGATTTTTTACCTTTCTCCTTATCGTTTTTATCATATTACAATTAGCAAGGGTATGGGTTATTTCAACGTTAGGGGAAAGATGGAATACAAAAATCATTATTTTACCTAATGAAAAATTAGTAAAACGTGGCCTTTATAAATATATCAAGCATCCAAATTACATGATCGTTACCATGGAATTATTAGTAATACCTATTATGTTTCATGCGTATATTACAACTGTAATCTTTTCTGTTTGTAATTTAATTTTATTAAAAGTAAGAATCCGAGAAGAAAATAAAGCGCTTTTACAATCAATCGAATAGTTATTGACAAATGGAAAATAACTGATTATGATTAATGTAGAATGAAAATCATTATCAACTTCGGAAGGTTGTGCGTCAAATGGTTCTTGGATTTGTGTCAGCTACAATTCTTTTATACTTTTTATTAACTAAATATGTACTTAAACAAGTTCAAAACTAGGTGATGTTACCTAGTTTTTTTTATTTTATATGCATATGCCTATACATTCTTCTTCCAAATTAATATATATGGGGATAAAATAATGCTAGGGAAATTATTTGAGTATGACATGAAATGGGGAAATCACGTTGCAAAACACTAAGATTAACAGAGGGGAAATACTGAATAAGGTTTCTTCAGGGATCAATTTACTTTCTGAACAAGGAAATTCGAAGGAATTATTTCAATTAAAAAAATTAGCATACAAAATACAAAATAAGGAAAGTTATTACGTATTTTGTGGGCATTTTTCTGCTGGTAAGTCATCTTTACTAAATGATCTTTTACAAGTAGAAAAACTACCTACAAGCCCAATACCTACAAGTGCAAACGTTGTAAAATTAAAAAATGGCGAAAGTAAAATGTTAATTACGCTTAAAGATGGTGAAATGTATCAGATTCAAGAGGATATTCAAGTAGATGAACTAAAAAAATTAGCATCTGATAGTGGTTCAATTATTGAGCTCGAGTGGGCACAAGAACTATTTAAAATTCCAACTGGATCTGTTTTAATTGATACTCCTGGAATTGATTCAACAGATATGGATCATTTAGAGGCGACAAACTCAGTCATTCATCTAGCGGATAGTATTTTCTATTTAATGGATTATCAACATGTTCATTCGAAAACTAATATTGATTTTATTCATAATTTAGTTGAAAAAAATAATAAAGTTTGTTTAGTCATTACATGTATTGATAAACACGATGAAACAGAATTGACATTTGAACAATTTAAACATGGTGTAATTGGAAACTTGAAAAAACAAGGATTAGGCAACTTACAAGTTTTTTATATTTCTACAAGAGATAAATCTGTAGATAATAACGAATATAGTCAGTTTATTAATTATTTAAATGACTTATATAGTCATCAAGATGTAATACAAATTGAAAATGACTATGCAAGCTTTTTAACAATTATGAATGAACAAATACAACAACTTGAGAACGATTACATTGATCTCGATCAAAATGCTGATGAGATTAGATCGGAATATAATGATTTAAATAATGAAATTGAAGTTATTGAAACATCAGTTTCAACATTTGAGGAAAATTGTTTGCAGTCTACACAACAAGTTCTTACTAATTCAAACATTACACCATTTGAAATGAGAGAATTAGCATCAAAATATTTAGAATCAGAAAAGGCATTGCAAAATAAAGGATTATTTCAATCTAGAAAAAAACTTGAAAATTCTTTACATGAATCTAAAAGTCAATTTATTCACAAGGTACAAGAATTAACAAATAAACAAATTGAGTATTTTGTAAAAGAAGCAGCGATTCGAACTGTAAAACAAATTGAAAATAATAAAATTGATAGCAGTGACTTTGATAAAATCTTAGAGCCGAATTTGAGTGAAGATGTAATTTGTCCAAAGCCATCCCATTTGATTGATACAGGTGGTAACTATTTATTACAGTATACGAAGGAAGTAAGTGAAGGAATTAAGGCGGTATATCGTAAAAGTATTGCTGAATTTATTTATACACTTTCAAAGGAACTTAAGGTACAAAATGAATCAACTATTCTAAAACTAAAAAATCAAAAGAATGATTTACAATCAAAAATAGATGGATTTGATGAATTAGAGTTTAATAATCAAAAAATTTCACATATGGTCTCAGAAATTAAGACGATTTTAAATAATCATCAAGCAATGAATCAAGAATTGCCAGAAATTAAGCCTACTTTAATATCAGTTAGTGAATTAATTAATCATAAAATTTTAACTGTTCAAGCACCGGAAATAAAAGAAGAACTTATTATTGACATTGAACAAACTAATTCAAAAAAATATTCAAACGAAGAAATTCAAGCTAAATATGGAGTTGCTGATTTTATATTAGACGAATTAACTTCAAATAAATTTATCCAGAGTAAAATCGGTATTCTAAAAGAAAAAAGAGATCAAATAAAATCAAACGAATACACAATTGCATTATTCGGAGCGTTTAGTTCTGGAAAAACATCTTATATAAATACTATACTTGGCGATCGTGTATTACCTGTTTCTCCACACCCAACAACAGCAGCAATTTGTAAGATTAAACGCTCAACAACTGAATCTGGTAATAAAAAAGCTGATGTGAGTTATAAATCGGAAGAATCTTTAAAAGAAGAGTTTCTTGATTTCTTCAAAAAATGGGGCGTGGAAGCAGATGAAAAAGAATGGTTTAGTACCCTTCAAAATTTAATTAAGAAACAAAAGGATAAAATCCCTACTGATGCTTTCGTTTATGCAGAAAGCGTATGTCAAAATTATGAAGAAATGAGAAGCTTACTAGGTACAACTAAGCGATATGATTTAAGTGAGTATGTAAGTGTTATAAGTGAAGAAAATAGAGCGTGTTTTGTAAAAGAAAGTACAGTTTATTTTGATTGTGAGATCACGTTAAGTGGAATCGTACTAGTGGATACGCCAGGGGGAAATAGTATCCATTCAAGACATACTGAACTAGCATTCGACTATTTGAAAAAAGCTGATTTAATTCTATATGTTGCACATTATCAACATGCCTTTACACGTCAAGATGAGTCTTTCTTAATGCAAATCGGACGAATGAGAGAAAGCTTTGATAGTGATAAAGTTTACTTTGTGTTAAATGCTTCGGATTTAGCAAAGGATCAAAACGAAATCGAAATCGTGCAAAATTTCTTTGTTAACCAATTAACGAAATTAGGAGTACGTTTCCCATCTGTTTTTGCAATTTCAAGTATGCTTCAGATGAAGGGATATGGTGATTCAGAGTTAAATTTAGAAATCCAGAGTAATTATAAGAAATTAAATACGAAAATCCAAAATTTCTTCCAATTTGAAATTGCGAATGAAGTCTTTAAAACATTTATTAATGACCTATTAACAATTGAAAAAATCTTACGTGATACGATTAATCGATTTGAAAGAATAAAACGTGAAAAAGATCAATTCTTCAACGAACTTGAGCATATTCAGAAAAAAGTTAAAGAATCGATTAGAAATGCAGAACCGACTAATTTACCAAGAGCATTTATGAAAGAAAACGAGCAATTAATTTTCTTTATCGAAAAGCGTATCGAATTAAGGATGCGAGATTTATTCCCTTATTTCTTTAATCCAAGTATTTTCAATAATACAACGAAAAATATTAAACAATTATTTGTAACTAAAATTCGTGAATTTATTTATGAAGTATTGGAAGAGATTTTAAAGGAATTAAGAGTAACAGGATTTAGATTAGAGAAGTTTTTAACGAATGAAATATTAATGTCGCAAGATCGAGTAATTGATGAAATACATTCTATTCAATCTGAATTTATCGTTCAAAAAAGCGAAATTAATGAGATCTTACCTGTTTCGATAAAAAATCCTGATCAATTTATTAATGTAGATCGATTTGAAAGTTTAAAGAATTACTTTAAAAATCCAAAAAGCTTTTTTGTTGAAAACATGAAAGAAACTATGATTGATGAATGCATTAACGAATTGAGAACACCATTAAAAGAGTATTTAGCAAATATGAATAGCTTATTTGCAGAGCATTATCACATTCAATATGTTGAAGCATTAAATTCTGTATTGCAAAACTGCAGTAATCAAATCGAAAATGATGTTCAACAAACAATTAAAGCAACTGAAAACTTAAATGAAGTAGTAGTAGATGAAAAAGTATTAAACTTATTTAAAAAATTAATTTAATATGAGGGTGGACAATTAAAATTGAAAAATATTATTGATGTAAACATTGCAAACAAATTGCGCTTAAATAAAAATGTTGTATTTTTAGATTGTCGATTTCAATTGTCAAATCCTGAATATGGTTTAAGTGAGTATCAGAAAAATCATATTCCGCTTTCTCGTTATGTTGATTTAAATAATGATTTATCTAGTCCGGTACAAAAGCATGGAGGTAGACATCCGTTTCCTAACTTAACTGATTTTGGAAATCTGTTAGGGAAACTAGGGATCGATCATGATACGATTGTAATTTGTTATGACGATGGTACGAATGATAATGCTTCAAGATGTTGGTTTTTATGTAATTTAGTAGGGCATCAGTTTACGTTTGTTTTAAATGGTGGTTATAAAAAATGGTTGGAAAACGATTTTGAAGTAACTTCTAAAATTGAAGAAGTAATACCTAAAAAATTCGAGATTAAAGTACAAGAGTATATGATTAGTTCGATGGATGAAGTTAAGAAGAATAGTAAAAATGAGGATTTCAATTTAATTGATTCTAGAGAATCTATTCGATATATTGGCGAATTTGAACCAATTGACCGAATTGCTGGCCATATACCTGGAGCAAAAAATTCATTTTGGAAAGATGTTTTAAATGAAACAGGAGAATTTAAAACAAAAGAAGAATTACAAACTCTCTTTAAACCATTAAAAAAAGACAATGAAACTGTTGTTTATTGTGGTTCAGGTGTCACTGGTTGTGTTAATTATTTAGGGTTAGTTGAAGCTGGATATACGAATGTAAAACTCTATCCAGGAAGTTTTAGTGATTGGATTTCTTATGAAGAAAATATTGTGAGTAAGAAAAAATTATAAGTTGCAAAATAGTTTTAGTTGGTATAGAATGAGAATACAAATTAAACAAAACCTGCTGTGTGCGTTGTCAGTTTATGTCTTAAACCAATGATTTGTATACCGGAAGACCGATATTTAAGTAACAACATCGTGCCTACATATAGGAGGATGAGCGTTACTTGTGAGGACATCCACCTTGGAGTTCGGTTTACTTAGACATAAAAGGAATAACGGCATTTGCGGGAAAAAAAACCATTCACATTTTGTGAATGGTTTTTTCTTCTTTATATAATTGCTTTTTACTTTTGTTCTTTCTAATTTGAGTTACAATTGTAGAAACTAAAATCAAACTACAACCGAATAAACCAATTTCTTGTAATCTTTCTCCACCATAATAATATCCAGTAATCGCTGCAAAAACTGGCTCAGTAGCGAGAATAATCCCTACTTCAGTCGCACTTATTGTACGTTGGGCAAACATTTGGATAAAGAATGCTGCAGCGGTACAAAAAATGGCAGTAGATAGAATGGAAAAAACAAAAAATTTATTTGTCCATAATGCATGATTGAAAATGACTTGCCAATCTTCCAAGATTAAAGCAAATGTCCAAGAGGTTAAACCTACAAAAGTAATTTGTACAGTTGCCAGTTGTAGTGAATTATAACTAGGTGAGTAGATCGTTGAATAAATAATATGAAGAGCAAACGCAATTGCACTGAAAAAGGAAATAATATCACCAGAATTAAACTTAGAATTTGTTGATAGTGTTAATAAAAATAATCCGATGAAGGCAATAATTGCACATACATTTTCCCGTAAAGTAGGTTTTTTCTTATATTTAAAGAATAAAAGAAAAGGAACAATCGCAACACTAATACCTATTATAAAACCTGATTTGGATATAGACGTGTAATGTAATCCAAATGTTTGAAATACAAAACCTAGAAATAAAAATAATCCTATAACGATTCCAGGGAAAATATAACCAGCTTTTCCGCGATATCTTTTATTATTTTTTCGATTTAATAAAGTCTGAACTGTAAATAATACAATTGCTGCTACTATAAATCGTAATGCATTAAATGTAAATGGTTGGACAAACTTAAGTGTTTCTTTAACAATGAAAAGCGAAGAACCCCAAATGAAGGACACAAAGAGTAAAGAAGAAAAAGCGATTAATTTATTTTTCATATCGTCCATTCCTTTTTTATTTTATAGCTTTTCGAGCAAGTTCATCAGCAACCTTATTTGCGCTTGATGGAATCCATTTAATAAAGAAAAGTTCAAGTTGATCGATCAACTTAAGTGATTTCTCTAATAAAGGAATAAACAAATCGTTTTTCGAATATTTCTTATCAATACTTTCTTCAACGACTTTTGAATCCGTACGGAATGAAACTATTGTTAAATTATTTTTGACACAATAATCTAGTGCAAGTAGCAATGCATGAAACTCAGCTTCATGATTAGACATCGAAACTAATGGAATACTTAAAAAAACAGGTTCTTTAATTCCTTTTATGAAAATACCTGCACCTGAAGGCCCGGGATTTCCTTTGGAAGCTCCGTCAATATAAACTTCAATCATAGTAAACCTCCAACACTTATATATCTACCATTTTAGTATATATTCAAAAAAATGAAAACTTAAAATATGAAATGAAGTAATTTATATTCAACTATAGCAAGTCTAAAATAAATAAAAGCAGAGGTGTGTCGGATGAAGATAAAGATCAGTTGGAAGTATCAAACCAAAAAGAAATATCAAATTACCCTTGAAACTGATTGGTTAGAAATAAAAGAAGCACTACTTTTAGCGGAAGATTTTGAAAGTACAGGTAGAACAAAAGAAATCATTTTTTTAGATCAATTCGACACAGAGTGGACGAAAAAACAAGTAATAAAGTATTTAAAAGAACTCGAAGAAGAGCCTCATAATATTTCAATATTTTTTGACGGTGGATTTGATCTAGCAACATCTCTATCTGGAATAGGTGTATGCTTATACTTTAGTCAAAATGGTAAAAACTATCGAAAAAGGTTTAATGAAAAATTAGATGGGTTATTGACAAATAATGAAGCGGAGTTTGCTGCGATTGAAAATGCAATCTTACTATTAGAGGAAATGAATATAACAGGACAAACAATTGTTATTAAAGGAGATTCACAAGTAGTCATTAATCAATTAACTGGAGATTGGCCTTGTTATGAAGAACAACATGAACGATTCATAAATCGAATTGAAAGAAAATGTAAAAACTTAAAATTAACCTTACAATTAGAACTTATTAAACGTAATGATAATAAAGAAGCTCATAATTTAGCAACGCAAGCACTTAAAGGGAATAAGATAATAAGTACGATTGAAGTTACATGAAGAGGTGAATTGAATGTTGGAACGTAAAGAAATCTTGGAGGAAATAGATACTTTAATGAGGACTTATTGTGATGGCTGTTTTGTCTATAAACATTTTAGAAAAGACCATAGTCAAAAATTCGCACAATCATTTTGTATTAATAAATGTACAATCGGAGAAAAAATAAAAACGATCGGCAAGCAATTAACTTCTGACTGTTAACTTGCCCTTAACTAAATAAACACGAAAAAGAAGGTGTGAATTTAATTACCTTCTTTTTCAGAGTGTTGAGGTATAAAAATGTTAATAGGGAAAACGTGCATTTAGTGAACATTTTTTATGATTAAAACATCATTTTTGTAGTTTTATTGATCCCCAAAAAAGAATAGATTTTTTTCAGAGGTTAAAAAAATTATGAACTAATATTTAGAAAAGTAATGGTTTATAAATTAATGTTCTGTATTAATTGACCTACAAATTTTAATAAACAACTGTTAACTTACTCAAAGTAAAGGCTATTTGATTAGGTTTTATTTGTAAACTTTTTTTGATGAATAAGTTGATTGGAA
>NZ_NUYF01000010.1:131862-271317 GCF_002566505.1 Bacillus sp. AFS077874 | reverse complement strand
GATGCTCGCTTTCCATGGGACGAGATTCTTTCGCCTCCTCGGCAAGCCTGCGGGGTCTTTAGCCTTCCCTCTTATCCCATAGGAGTCGAGCACACCTTTTGTTCCAATAACTTATTCATAAAAAAAGTATGTCATAAATCCTAATCAAATAGCCTTTACTTAGAGTAACCTAACAGTTGTTTATTAATCAGTTTGTAGGTCAATTAATATCTAACATTAATTAAACTAATCAATTGAATTTGTTTTTCTAAAAATTAGCTTATAACTTTTTAACTTCTGAAAAAAACATTTCTAGTGTTATTGGAATCATAAAATTACTCAAAAAAAGTAATATCATGTTTCTTTCCACTACAGGATGCTTGCCTTTAAGTGTAGCGAGATTTTGTAGCTACCTTGCCACCTTTGTCCTGCAAGTCTTTTAGCCCCTTCTCTTAGCCGTTCTGTTAATCCCACAGGAGCCCCGAGAATCTCACGAAGCTTTATTAATTTAATATGACATTGTTAATACGCTAAAATAAGCACTTCTTAAACGAAAGTGCTTTTCTTTATTTTAATTACATACAATTAACTAGAAAATAACTGATGAGGTGAAAATTTTGTATAAAAACAATCGGCCATTATCCTTTCATCCAAGAAGATACGATTTTAATGAACTTTCAAAAGATATTAGTTTATTAGTACAAGAATTTCCTTTTCTTCGTCTAAATACGATTGGAAACAGCGTTTTAAATCAGCCTATATATGAGATTCAAATTGGAAATGGACATAGAAAGGTACATTGGAATGGATCGTTTCATGCAAATGAATGGATTACAACTTGTGTAATCATGAAAATGCTATTTTGGATATGTAACACTTTAACAACTGAGGAGTTGCCATTTCATAAAGAATTAGTAGCTTTATTTAATGAGAATACGTTGTCGATTGTCCCTATGGTTAATCCTGATGGGGTAAATTTAGTTATAAATGGAGCTGTTGAACAAAGTGATTATATGAAATTTGTTCATAAAATTAACGAAGGAAATGATGGGTTTACTGGATGGAAAGCAAATATAAGAGGTGTTGATTTAAACAATCAATTTCCTGCACATTGGGAGTTTGAAAAAGAAAGAAAGAAACAAAAAACATTCTCTCCTAGAGACTACCCTGGAGATGCTCCATTAACTGAACCAGAAACAATCGCTATGAGTAATTTAGCAATTGAAAGGAAATTTGATCTTCTTTTGGCTTTGCATACTCAAGGTAAAGAATTTTATTGGGGCTATGACAATCTTGAACCGCCTATCTCGGAAGTCTATGCCAATTATTTTTCTAGTATCAGCCCGTATAAGGCAGTAAAAACAATTGATAGCCATGCAGGTTATAAGGATTGGTATATACAAGATTTTCGGAAACCAGGATTTACACTTGAATTAGGTAAAGGAATAAACCCATTGCCACTTTCTATGTTTGAATCCATTTTTTCCGAGACGTTTCCAATTCTGTTAGCATCATTATTTAATTTAGAAAATATCCAATCATCTTTAAAATAAAAAAGCTGACAAATTTGTCAGCTTTTTTATTTTAGAACATGTTTTCTATATGTAGAAATTTGTTCGTTGCATAATAAAATAAATTTTATAAGTGCGCTGGTGGATAACCGTTATGTAAAATTGTCATAATGGCAAACCAAGCAAATAAAACTAATGTAACACCAGACCAAAAAACAGCTAAAAAGTTCTTATTCTTTAATGATCCTATTAATGCTGGAACACATAGAATAGCTACTAGTATAAAAATAATAACTGTACCCATTGTAAACCCCCTATAAATTTCTTCAAGCAACCCCTGTTTGCTATCACATCATTATTATTGTAAAACTTTTGTGAACAATTGTCTATTTGAAATTAAGTGCTAAAACAAAATTATGATATAGTATTATATAGATTAAAAAGAAAGCAGGGTATGAATATGAATGTTTTACAATTACCATTAGGTCCATTACAAACTAATTGTTATATCTTAAGTAATGATATGAATGAAGCGATTATTTTTGATCCGGGAGAAGAAGCACATGTAATCTTTAATGTTATTGAAGAAAATAAATTAAAGCCATTAGCAATTCTTTTAACCCATGCTCATTTTGATCATATTGGGGCTGTTGATGATGTGCGTGATGAATATAATATACCCGTTTATATTCATAAATATGAAGCAGATTGGCTAACAGATGGACAAAAAAATGGTTCTGAGTTATTTATGAGAAATCAATCAATTTTTGCAAGGGAAGCAGATCACTTGATTGAAAAAGAAGGTAAAATGGAAATTGGTCCTTTCTTATTTTCAATTTTTGAAACTCCAGGCCATTCACCAGGCAGTGTTTCATTTTATTGTAAAGAAATAAAGACAGTATTTTCTGGTGATGCATTATTTGAAGGAAGCATTGGACGAACTGATTTACCTGGAGGGGATCACGATCAGTTGATTAGAAGTATAAAAGGTAAACTTCTTTCTTTACCGGATGATGTCGTTGTATGTAGTGGTCATGGAGAAACTACAACGATTGGTGATGAGAAAAGATATAATCCATTTTTATAATAGGTAATTTGATGAAAAACATAATTATTAATGCGATAAATAACAGCAAAAAAGGTTTTATTACATACGAACAATTTATTTCGTTAGTGCTATATGATCATGAAAAAGGTTATTATCAAATGGCAAATGAAAAAATTGGACGAAAAGGTGATTTCTATACAACAAGCTCAGTAGGTTCAGTATATGGAGAAGTAATTGCAGCATCATTTTGTCGGTTTGTTAAGAATAACCTAATCCAACCTTTTTTTATTGAAGTTGGTGGTGGAAATGGCAGATTCGCCGCAGCCTTTCTTTCGTACTGTGAAAAAAAAGAGCCTGAAATTTATCATAATTTAACTTACTATCTTATAGATGCAAGCCAATATCATCGTAAATTACAAAAAGAATTATTGGCGAACCATTTGAATTGTAAATACTTCTCAAATATAGTAGAAATCGGGCAAATCAATAATGGAATGGTATTTTCAAATGAATTGTTTGATGCTTTACCTGTTCGAGTAGTTGAATTTAATCAAAACGAATGGCATGAGGTAGTAATTGTAATTGATGGACAAAATAATCTGAAAGAAAATCTTGTTAAAATACAAGATGGTGAAATCAGTGATTTTCTAAGTAGATACAATTTTGTTGGGAAAAATGGGCAAAGAGTTGAAATTCCTGTTGGTATGGAAAAAGTATATGGCCTTTTACAATCGAAAATTAGTAAAGGAATCATTTTAACTGTTGATTATGGTTTTACGAGGGAAGAATGGGATGCACCCCATCGAATTAAGGGAAGTTTGCGCGGTTATTACAAGCATGAAATGAAATCAAATATACTAGAGCATTTAGGGCATATGGACATTACAACTCATATTCATTGGGATGAATTAAAAAAGTTCGGATTACAGAATCATATCGAAAATCTATACTTTTCTAACCAAAGAGATGCAATATTAGATTTTGGTATTTTAAATTGGCTTATTACGCATGCTCAGTCAAATCCATTTTCAAGCGAATATAAACAAAATAGAGCTGTACAATCTTTAATTATGCCTGGGGGAATAAGCGATTCCTTCCAATGGCTATTACAAACAAAAGGTATGTCAACAAACGATCTTACTAAGTTGATTGAATTGATTTCATTAAATGAATACAAATAAAAAAACCAGTCATATGACTGGTTTTTCTATTATTCACTAAAGCCTGGTACTAATAAGAAAGTACTATAATATGTAAATCCAATAAAGAACACAGTTAAGTATGCGCCAAAGATATAGATGTACATTCGCTCAGAAAGCTTTAGATAGCCTAATACTACGAAAAATGCTGTTTGACATGCAAAAATAAGTGCAGCTGCTGACATATGTCCAACAAAGAACATTACCGTAAATATAGCTGTCCAGAATCCTAGAACGCGGAACATTCGATCCATCCTAAATCCCCCCATAAAAAATTTCTACCCATTCATTATTATAAAATAAGAAAGTTACAATTGTAAACAATGTATTAATACAATTCTAAATTGATTCTAGAGATAATGAAATAAACCATATCTGATATTATTTTTCTTATTTAATGATTTTCTATACATGATTTGAAAACATACTTTTTGTTTTATGCTATATATTTGATTTTCTTGTACGTTATTTCGGTAAATTAACTTTAGTTTGTAAAAAAATTTTAGCTAAATTTAATATTTACGTTTAGTTACCAAATTTTCATGATTTGATAGCTGAGGGAAACAAAAATATAATTACTCATATAGAAAGGGGGACTAAAAATGGTATCAGTAGAAACAATGGTCGAAGAACTTCTAAAAAAAGCTTGCCATTTTGGGGCATCGGATATTCATTTATTACCAAAAAAAGATGATGTACAAATTTTTTTTCGTGTGGATGGTGAGTTAAAACTGATTCAACGAATAAATAAAGAGAAGTCTAAGAGGATCATCATGCATTTGAAGTTTTTAGGAAGTATGGATATAGGAGAAATTAGACGACCACAGACTGGAATTTTAGTTGTTAACATTAATGAAATTTTATTATCACTTCGCTTGGCCACTTTACCAACCATTATTGATGAATCTATGGTTATTCGTATTCATCCCCAACAAAAAATTGCTCCAATAGAAAGTCTTTCTTTATTCCCATCTACAACTCGTAAGCTTTTGTCTTTATTACATCATTCACATGGGCTAATGATGTTTACAGGTCCAACAGGCTGCGGGAAAACAACAACGCTGTATTCCTTATTACAGTCAGCTAAAAAAGACATAGAAAGAAATATTATCACTTTAGAGGATCCGATAGAAAGGAAATCTGATGAATATTTTCAAGTCCAAGTTAACGAAAAAGCAGGCTTAACATATGCAACTGGATTAAAGGCTATTCTTAGATCTGATCCGGATATAGTAATGGTAGGAGAGATTAGGGATGAAGAAACTGCGAAAATTGCCGTTCGGGCAGCATTGACCGGTCATTTAGTATTAACGACAATTCATTCTAATAACACAAAAGGTGCATTATATCGAATGTTAGAGCTTGGAATTCCAAAGGAGGAACTATTTCAGGCAATGGTTGCTATCGTTTCTCAAAGATTAGTTCCAATAAAATGCCGTTTTTGTGAAGGGGATTGTGAACCAAATTGTTTTGTAAATCGAAATCACAGAAGATTAGGGGTATATGAATTGCTATATGGGAATGCTCTAAATTCGGTTATTAATGAATTTAGAGGGATACAAGAAGAAGTTCAATTATCTACTTTAAATGATCAACTCATTAAAGGTTATGCATTAGGTTTTATTGATAACAAACATTTGGACCGAAGTGTAATCTATGGATAAATTTTTTAATAAAAGAAAATTAACTTATATTGAACAGGCTAAGTTATTAAAAATATTAGGAGAACTTTTACAAAAAGGTTATCCTTTAATACAAGCAATTGAATTCTTAACGATTCAATTCCCAGATGACCTAAAAGAATTGATTTATAAAGCTAAAATAGCTTTGGTGGAAGGAGGATCATTCATCGATTTTGCTAAAATGCTTGGCCTTCATCAAGATGTGCTCGTTTACTTGTATTATGCAGAAAAGCATGGTGATTTGTCCTTAGCGCTAGGTGAAGGCAGTTATATGCTTACAAAAAAGATTCAACATAGAGCTTACATAAGAAAAATCATGGGATATCCTTTTTTTTTAATCACAATATTGTTGCTAATTTTGTTTTTGTTTAGAAATATAATCATTCCCCAATATGAAATGCTATTTTCAACATTCCATTCTAATCAGAACTCTTTTATTTTCATCTATCTTCAAGTTATAAAAAAATTACCTTCAATTATGTTTTCTTCCCTTTTCCTAATTGGTTTGACCGTCTATGGATACTTATTTGCAATTAATAAATTAAATTCAAACGAGAGGATGGATAAATTAATTCAAATCCCGTTAGTTAGGAAGTATTTAATTACGATGAATACTTATGAATTTTCAATGCAGTTAAGCATATTATTACATGCTGGTTTTCCCATAGTTGATGCACTAAAAACAATGCAGAATAATGATAGTAGGGCATTTATTAAAGAAAAAGCAGTAGTTTTCTACAATCAAATATTAAACGGAATTTCTATGCAAGAAGCATTTAAAAATGAACGTGCATTCCATAGAGATATAATATTTGTGATTGAACATGGGATGAACAATAGTACCCTTAGTAAAGAACTTGCTGATTATGCTGATTATTTAAAGGAGAGTATAGAAGCTTATTTTCACAGATCGATAAGGATCATTCAGCCAATTATTTTAATCTTAATTTCATCAAGTATTCTATCACTGTATATAGCCATCTTGTTTCCTATGTTTCAATTGATGAACAATATCTAGGAGGAGTTAGTTTGAATGAAAAAGGATTTACGCTAATTGAAATGTTAATTGTTTTATTTATCATTTCACTTCTTTTATTACTAGTGATACCAAATTTAGGAAAACAGCAACAGTCGATTCAAACGAAAGGATGCTCTGCACTTCAAAAAATGGTTCAGTCAAGTGTTGAATCATATCGATTAGAAAATGAACAATTACCTGAGAGTTTATCAGTCTTAAAAGAACAGGGCTATATAACATCATATAAATGCAATAATAAAGTTGAATTATCGTATGACAAAGCAACTGGAACCGTATCAATACCTTAAAAAAAGGGTGGATAATTCGTTTGGTTTTACATTTGTTGAGATGTTATTAGTCCTTTCAATAATGATATTGTTATTAATTTTACCGATCAATCAAGTTAGGAAGATTGAAGATGAACAAAAGTTAACATTATTTATTCAAATGCTTCAAAATGATATTTTTCTTGCACAAAGGAACGCAATAATAAAACAAATTCCTACTAGGATTATCTTTTATCAAAATAAATATGAAATGGAAGATAATTTACTAAATCCTCCTGTAGTCATTCGAAATTTTGACAAATCAATTAAGATAACTAACCTTACGTTAAAACCTCCATTAAGATTTAACTCCGATGGTAATATCTCAAGCTCTGGAACGATTTCAATTAAATATAAAAAAGCTGAATATATCGTTACTTTTTATTTAGGAAGTGGTCGATTTAAATATGATCGGAAATGAAAAAGGATTTACATTTATAGAGGCAGTTATTTCTTTAAACTTACTAATTATTTTTTGTATTATGATCGTTCCTTCAATGTCATTATTTTTACAAGAAAAAGATAACATAACGATTAGCCATATGGCAGATGACTTATTAACAGATATGGTTCATCTTTATTTTATGAACAGAGAAGATTTTAAAGAGGGCTTCTATACAAAGAATGGCAGAGAGTTTTTCGTAATAATAAACGCTAGAAATAATTTTAATTCGATTTGTGTTACTTGGACTGATCGAAAAAAGGAAAGTGAAATATGTGAAGAAATTAAAGAATGAAAAAGGGTTTACTTTACTCGAAACACTTTTTTCACTTGTTTTATTTTTAATGATTATTTCTATATCCACTTCAAGTATAAAAAGCTTTGTTAAACGAAATTACAGTTATGAATCCGTAAATAGATTAGAATTAGACAATTTTATAAAAGAAGTTCAAAAAGAGGCAAACAAAAGTATAGGTTTTACAGTTCATTCCGACCTTCTTCTTTTTGAAGAGTTTAATCAAGTTACGATTAGTTATCGAAAATATGCAACGATTATTCGTCGACAAAGGCTTGGATTAGGACATGAAATCGTACTTCAGAATATAAGGGATATAAAGTTTGAACAAATAAGTGAAAGGCAAATCCTAGTAAAAGTAATCGATTTAAATGGTGGAATTTATGAAAAAACTATTCGGATGTTTATCAATTAAATTTAAAATACTTGGTGAAAATGGAGTGTATTTACCTTACACGATCTTTATGATAAATATTTTACTAATTTTTTTTCTAATACAAATAGATATTTTTCATTCGTTCAATACCTTTTATTCTTATACGAGAAATCAAAACAAACTAGACCGGGTACATTCACAAGCAATTTACGATTTAAAACATGGTAATTTACCACTTCAAGGAAATACAGTAAAGTATTATAATAATACAAAAATTATATTGAATACTTATTTAGTTGCAAATGATGAATATCATGTAACTTTAACTAGTAGTAATTCAAAAATAAAAAAATATGTAGTTCAATTTAAATATAAAAAAAGTACAAATCAAGTATCGGATTGGATCGATTAATTTGGAGGATGAAATGGAATCAATTTATTTAGTAGGATTTATGGGGTGTGGTAAGACGACTGTTGGAAAGGAATTAGCTAAAAGAGTAAATAAAAAATTTATTGATTTAGACGAGGAGATTGTTTTTCAAACAGGCAAAAGCATACCAGAATTGTTTAATGAGTTTGGTGAAAGCGGTTTTCGCGATATAGAAACACAAGTATTAAAAAATTTACCATCAAAAAAAATGATCACTTCAACAGGTGGTGGAATCATTCTTCGTGATGAAAACATTGGATATATGAAAGAAACTGGCAAAATAATTTATCTTGAAACTCCAATTGAAATAATATACGAAAGAATCCATTTGGATTCTAACCGACCAAATGCTGTAAATCGAACGATTGAAGAACTAACGGAACTGTTTCAAAAGAGAGAATCACAATATAAAAAAGCAGATTATGAAATTTCAACGAATAATTTAACACCAATTGAAATTGCGTTGGAAATCATTGACTGTTTAAATTATTCAAAAGGAGGAGATAGTAGAAATAAGTGATAAGAAAGTAAGGTGATTTCTATTGAAAACAAATGATTATGTAAAATATATGACAGAACAATTTATTAATTATATCGATCAACCAAAAGAAAAACGTGATTCAATAAAACAAGAAAAAGAAGAGTTGAAGGCACCATTTTCTACTAACATGTTTGGAATGTTACCATTAAGTCTAGCTTTATTAATGAAAAAAGTTCAAAATCGTAAAGACAAAGAAAAGAAAAGTATTTAGTTAATAAGACTGATTTCAATTAAAGAAGTCAGTCTTTATTTTTTGGCAGTAGAAAGAAAAGGAGAGAGGAACAATCGCTTAGATATCCCTCTTTCCCTAATCCCCACATAAAAGCCTCCTTTAATTTAACTTATTCATTGTGTTTGGTGATAGATAAAAAAGCCCACCATTAATTGCATCAACATGAATAATTGGTTCGTAAAGTTCTTTCAGTGCATTGAATTCAACATGGTAATTTTCAGGTTTTTCTTCATCAGCTTCATAAAATTGATTTAATAAATCTAAATCATGTTGCCATCTATTCCTTGCTTCTTCAGCCCATAACGTATCTTCTTTTTCAATTATGTTTCGAAGTAATTGTTCCATTCGATTTAAACCACTTATTGGTTTTATCAAAGGTGACATGGAATAACAAAAATCAGGTATTTTAGAGTTGAATTGGATTTTTTCAAGTTTTGTATGAAAATCTTCAATAATTCTTCCGGAAATTAAATGGATTCCAAAAGAATATAAATAATCTTTTTTATGATCACATGTAAAAGAAACCTGATAGTTAACAGCTAACCAAGGGTGTAATGCAATTTGTTGGCCCATAGGTGCTTTTGTGTCTTCATAAAGTCTAATTGACTGTCCTAGATCATTAACGATTGAGAAAATTTGGTGAAGGCGGGGCGACCCAAAATGAATTTGTTCACCTTTAAGATCTTCAGGTGCATTATCACTATCTGTAATCAATGTTAACTTCATTGGATTTGGGATACCGCCTGTTTTTTCTAAATAATGCCAATAGAAAGGACGATTCATTAATTTTTTATCCATCTCAATTGTTAATTGTATTTCTAAATATGTTGGTGTTTTCTGTAGAATTTCACAATCATTATGTCTGAAAAAGTATTCGATATAATCATGGATTTCATGTTGCTGCATAACTATCACCTGCTTGTTTATGTTGCTGTAATTGAATGATTGACGTTAAATTTTCCATTTTAATTTTCATTTCGCCTTCAGTTTTAGAGTGAATAAATATTTCATTCATATGAGCTTCAAAATCTTTATAAGGAATTCTAGTTAGAATATCATCCAGTTCACCAATGACACGCTCAAATAAATTGATTTTTTCATAAAGTAGTCTTAGTATGTGTTCTTCAATTGAGCCAACGGTCGCAAAGTTATAAATACTTACATCCTCTGTTTGTCCAAGTCGATGTATACGTCCTATTCTTTGTTCTAGCCTCATAGGATTCCAAGGAAGGTCATAATTAATCATATTTGAACAAAATTGTAAGTTAATACCTTCACCACCAGCTTCGGTTGCTATTAGCACCTGTACACGATTTTTAAATAATTCTTTCATCCAATCTTTCTTACCTCGTTTAAAACCACCCCGAAATGGTACAGATGTAATACCGTTTTGCTTTAATAACCATTGCAAATACAACTGCGTTGCACGATATTCAGTAAAAATAATTACTTTATCATTTATTTTTTTAATTAGTTCAATTACTTTATTTGCTTTTGAATTAGACGTAATTTGATTAATTTGATGAAAAATTTTCTCGATATAAGGATCGTTAATATCAATATTTTCTTTTTCAAATCTTTGAAGCATTTTTTTCATTGATACATAAACAGCTTCACGACTACTACAAGCCTCACGCTTAAATGTTAAAAAGGAGAATGCTGAGGTTACCCCAGTATATTGTGATTTCTGCCATTCATCGATTAAATCATAAAGCTTTTGTTCTTCTTCATTAAAATTAATTAATACTGTTTCTACCTTTCGCTTTGTCCACTCGATGCCTGTATCTTGTCTACGATTTCGAACCATTACTTTTCCGATTAGTTCTCGTAATAAGTCTTCATGCTCTAGTGAGCGGTTCTTAGCAGAAAAATATTCTTCAAAACTAGATTTATTTCCTAAATGGCCAGGTTTTAATAAAGAAACTAAATGGAAAATTTCTTCTATGTTATTTTGAACTGGTGTAGCAGTAAGCAGTAAACAATATTTCTTTTTAAGATGTTGTACAAACTCATAGTTTTTTGTTTTATTATTTTTAAGTTTATGAGCTTCATCGATAATGACGAGATCATAGTTGATACCTAATATTTTTTCTCGATGAGGATCTCTTTTTGCGGTATCAATAGATGATACAACAACATCACAGCTATCCCAGACATAGTTCTTTTTTTGTTGTGCGATTGCTGGAATATGAAATTTTGTATTTAATTCAAAGGTCCACTGTGATACAAGTGATGCAGGAACTAGTATAAGTACCTTATTAACTAAACCACGAATCATGTATTCTTTTAAAATTAAACCTGCCTCAACTGTTTTACCTAATCCTACTTCGTCAGCTAAAATTGCTTTTCCATTCATTTTTTCAATTACAGTCGTAGCTACATCTAATTGATGAGGAAGTGGCGTTAAATTTGGTAAATGAGTAGGAGCAATCATACCTGTAAAAGATGGAATTGCTAATTTTGTAGAAGTATGATAGGCAAGCTTATAATTCTCCCAATTTGACCATGGTCCATCATTCTCAAGCTTATCTATGAACTCTTCTTGCCATTCTGTATGGAATTTAATCTCAATTGACATGTAAACCTCACCTATTTCATTTTTATATTGGTTAATCATGAACGTTATAGTAAAATTACTGCTATAATGTTCGTTGTTTTATTTTTAAAAAAATTCACTTTGATATTGCTGAAACTTGTCGTTTAATGTTAGGATAATAGTGTAGAAAAAAGTAAAAATTTATTATTCTTTTATTAAACAAAAAACTCTTATTGTTAAGAAAAAACAGTTAACTAATATAGTTTGATAATATTTTCTTGTTTTCTACTAGTTTTTCCGAAAATATACAAAATATGTAAATTATTTAATGGTTAGCTGGACGAACTATTAATTTAGTTTTCCATCATGCTAGCATGTAGATAAGGGGGAAATGGCTACATGACGACTTTATTACGCACACCATTGTTTGAAGATTACAAAGTATTAGGTGGTAAAACAATTGATTTTGGTGGCTGGGAGCTACCTGTGCAATTTTCGAGCATTAAAGAAGAACACGAAGCTGTTCGTACAGCAGCTGGTTTATTTGATGTTTCTCACATGGGAGAAATTGAAGTAACTGGTAAAGATAGTCTTAAATATTTACAAAAAATGATGACAAATGATATTTCAAAATTAAATGAAGAAGGCGCATTATATACAGCAATGTGCTATGAAAATGCTGGAACGGTAGACGACTTACTAGTTTATAAGTATAACGATGAACACTATTTATTAGTTGTAAATGCGTCTAATATTGAAAAAGATTTCGCATGGTTAATTTCACATGTTGAAGGTGATGTAAAAGTAGTTAATAAAAGTAATGAAGTTGCACAATTAGCTCTTCAAGGGCCAAAATCTGTTGCAATTTTACAACGTTTAACGAATGAGAACGTTGCTGATATTAAATATTTTACTTTCAAAGATAATGTATTAATTGGTGATTTAAATGTTTTAGTTTCACGTACAGGCTACACAGGTGAAGATGGATACGAATTATACTTAGCTGCAGAAGATGCTTCTAAGCTTTGGACTTTACTTTTAGAAGCAGGTAAGGAAGACGGTTTAAAACCATGTGGATTAGGTGCTCGTGATACACTTCGTTTCGAAGCAGCTCTAGCATTATATGGTCAAGAGCTAACTAAAGACATTACTCCATTAGAAGCTGGTATCGGCTTTGCTGTGAAATTAAATAAAGAAGAAGATTTCTTCGGTAAAGAAGTTCTGAAAAATCAAAAAGAGCAAGGTGTACCTCGTAAACTTGTTGGAATTGAAATGATTGACAAAGGTATTCCAAGAACTCACTATCCTGTATATGTAAACGGGGAAGTAATTGGTGAAGTAACAAGTGGTACGCAATCTCCAACATTAAAGAAAAATATTGGACTTGCATTAATCAAATCTGAATTTTCTGCTTTAGGTACTGAACTTGAAGTTGAAATTCGAAATAAAAAATTAAAAGCAGTAGTAGTTTCAAAACCATTTTACAAAAGAGAGAAGAAGTAACTAGGGGGAGAAAGGGGATTACCTTAATGCATCGTTATTTACCAACGACAGAGCAAGATCGTCAAGAGATGTTAAAAGTAGTAGGTGTTTCATCAGTTGATGAATTATTTAGTGATATTCCTGAAAAAGTTCGATTTAATGGATTATTAAATATTAAAAAAGCAAAATCTGAATCTGATTTATTAAAAGAATTAACTGAATTAGCTAATAAAAATGCCAATTTAAAAGAGTATGTATCTTTCTTAGGAGCGGGTGTTTATGATCACTACTTACCAACTGTTGTAGATCATGTAATTTCACGTTCAGAGTTCTATACAGCTTACACTCCATATCAACCTGAGATTTCTCAAGGTGAACTTCAAGCAATTTTTGAATTCCAAACAATGATTTGTGAATTAACAGGTATGGATGTAGCAAACTCGTCAATGTATGACGGTGGTACTTCTTTAGCAGAAGCAACTACTTTAGCAGCAGGTCACAATGGTAAAAAACGTATTTTAGTATCAAAAGGTGTTCATCCACAATCACGTGAAGTTATCTTATCTTATGCTAAAGGTCAACACTTAGAGGTTGTTGAAATTGGCATTAAAGATGGAAGAACTGATATTGAAGAATTAAAAAATGAAATGAATGACAATGTAGCATGTGTTGTTGTTCAATATCCTAACTTCTATGGACAAGTAGAAGAATTAGCTGAAATCGAACCAATTGCACATACTGGTAAAAGTTTATTCGTTGTTTCAAGTAACCCATTAGCATTAGCAGCTTTAACTCCTCCAGGTGAATTTGGAGCAGATATCGTTGCTGGTGACGCGCAAACATTTGGTATTCCTACTCAATTTGGTGGACCTCACTGCGGATACTTTGCAACTACTACTAAATTAATGCGTAAAATGCCAGGTCGCTTAGTTGGTCAAACTGTTGATGGTGAAGGTCGTCGCGGATTTGTATTAACACTTCAAGCTCGTGAACAACATATCCGTCGTGATAAAGCAACTTCAAATATTTGTTCTAACCAAGCGCTTAATGCATTAGCAGCTTCAGTTGCAATGACAGCTCTTGGAAAAAATGGTGCTGTAGAAATGGCAATGCAAAATATTGCTCGTACTCAATATATGAAGAAAAAATTAATTGAAAACGGTATCTCAGTTGTATTCCAAGGTGCTGCATTCAACGAACTTGTAATTGATGTAAAACAAAACGTATCTGAAGTCAATAAACAATTATTTACTAAGAAAATTATCGGTGGTTATGACTTAGCAAAAGTTGAACCTACTATGGCAAATCATATGCTAATCGCAGTAACTGAATTACGTTCTAAACAACATATTGATACATTTGTAGAAGAATTAGCATTATTAGTAGACGGAAAGGGGATTCAACATGCTGAAGGATCAACCGTTAGTTTTTGAGATAAGTAAAGAAGGTCGTATTGCATATAGTCTTCCTACAATGGATGTAGAAGAAATTGATATTAATGAAGTTATTCCAAGTGCGTATATCCGTAAAGAAAAAGCGGAATTACCAGAGGTTTCTGAATTAGATTTAATGCGCCATTATACTGCGTTATCTAAACGTAATCATGGTTTAGATTCAGGGTTCTATCCACTTGGATCATGTACGATGAAATACAATCCAAAAATCAATGAAGCTGTAGCACGTTTCGCAGGTTTTGCACATATTCATCCACTTCAAGATGAATATACAGTGCAAGGTGCTCTTGAATTAATGCATGAGCTTCAACAAGAATTAAAAGAAATTACTGGTATGGATGAAGTAACGTTACAGCCAGCTGCAGGTGCACATGGTGAGTGGACTGGATTAATGATTATCCGTGCTTATCACGAAAGCCGCGGTGACTTCAACCGTACTAAAGTAATCGTACCTGACTCTGCTCACGGTACAAACCCAGCATCAGCTACTGTAGCAGGCTTTGAAACAATCACTGTTAAATCTAATGAAAAAGGTTTAGTTGACCTTGATGATTTACGTCGTGTAGTTGATGAGAATGTTGCAGCATTAATGCTTACAAACCCTAATACATTAGGTCTTTTCGAAGAAGATATTTATGAAATCTCTGAGATCATCCACGCTGCTGGTGGTAAAGTTTACTATGATGGAGCAAACTTAAATGCTGTATTAAGTAAAGCACGCCCAGGAGACATGGGATTTGACGTAGTTCACTTAAATCTTCATAAAACATTCACTGGTCCTCACGGTGGAGGTGGTCCTGGTTCTGGTCCTGTTGGAGTTAAAGCAGATTTAATTCCTTACTTACCAGCACCAATCGTTGAGAAGGTCGGAGATGAGTACGTATTAAATTCAGACCGTCCAGAAACAATTGGTCGTGTTAAACCTTTCTTCGGAAACTTTGGAATTAATGTAAGAGCATATACTTATATTCGTTCAATGGGTCCTGAAGGATTAAAACAAGTAACTGAAGATGCGGTACTAAACGCTAACTACATGATGCGTCGTTTAGAGCCTCATTTCGATCTACCATTCGATCGTCATTGTAAGCATGAGTTCGTTTTAAGTGGAAAACGTCAAAAGAAATTAGGTGTTCGTACTTTAGATATTGCTAAACGCCTATTAGACTTTGGTTACCACCCACCAACAATCTACTTCCCTTTAAACGTGGAAGAGTGTATCATGATTGAACCAACTGAAACAGAATCGAAAGAAACTTTAGATGCGTTCGTCGATGCAATGATTACAATTGCTAAAGAAGCTGAAGAAAATCCAGAAATCGTTCAAGAGGCTCCACATACAACTGTTGTAAGTCGTCTTGACGAAACTTTAGCAGCTCGTAAACCTGTATTACGTTATATTAAAGCATAAATCAAAAAGTTCCCTCATCGAAGGGAACTTTTTTTATGGACATATTTCTGAATAGTAATATAGAATCTGATCAAAATGCAACCGTGTTTTTGGAACGTCTTAATATCTATTTAATCCGATTGATCCGACCATCAAATGCCTGGACCAATGGTTGCTTTTGTTCCTTCACATAATCTTCAAATGCATCAAAGTCTGTTTTACCTACTACTTTATTTTTACCTGATAGAAATATCGAGAAATTGTCACCGCCATTAGCAAGATAGCTATTAGTAGTGACAGTATAACTAGTTTGTGGGTTAATTGGGGTACCATCTGTTCGCATGATATTAATCACTTTTTGACCAGAATCTTTTGTATTATCCCAAGTATATTTTAAACCTGATATTTGTAGCATCCGAACACTATTATGTTCCTGCCATTGCTGATTGAGAAGTTCCCGGATTTGTTGACCAGTTAATGTCATTTTAACGAGTTTAATTTTAAAGGGTTGGATCGTGAACAATTCATCCAAAGTTACATCCCCTTTTGGAAGATCAGCACGTATTCCACTAAAGTTCATAAATGCGAAATCAGACTTCATTGCAAGTCGTTGTGAATCTGCAATCATATTTCCTAAACTAGATTCTCCATTATGATTCTTCTTACTTAAAATGTCGTTTACAGCTTTTCCAACGACTTTATTTACGATCGGTTCAATTTTAGATTCATAATTTTGTATCATTTTTTTAATTTCAAGATCTGGTTTAATAACATCTTGGTAGACCATTTTTATACGTGCCTTTTTGTTTACAATTTCTTTCGTATTAGGATCAATTGTTAACTGAATATCGGAGAAAGATGTTCCATAAGAGTAAGATTGAACAATCAGCTTTCCGTCTACTTCTTTGTTAAGATAAGTATGTGTATGTCCAGAAATTATTACGTCAACTTCATCATCCATTTTTTTTGCCATTCTAACGATTTCACCTGTAGCATTTCCATTTACTTTGGACTGATTTCCACCATTATGTGCCAGCACTACAATCGTTTTTACACCTTGTTTTTTAAGTGTTTTTACTGAATGATTGATTGCTTTTACTTCATCAATAAACTTTACGCCATCTGTTTTATTTGGTGGTGCAATCTTTGGAGTATCTTTAATTACGACGCCAATAAATCCAATCGGTACGCCATTAATATTTTTTATACTGTATGGAGGCAGAAGGGTCTTACCAGTTTTATCGTCGATAACGTTGGCACATATATACGGAAAATTTGCCCCAGTAAAATAACCAGTTTTTTGATTGTTTCCTCCTCGGATCAACCTCAACATTTCATTCACACCACGATCGAATTCATGATTTCCTAGAGTCCCATAGTCAAAACCCATCTTGTTTAATACTTCAATTGTAGGTTCATCCTGAAGAAATGAAGAGATTGGAGGACTTCCACCAACCATGTCACCAGCATGAACTAAAATAGTGTTTTTGTTTTCTTTTTTCTTCTGATTCAAATATGCGGAAAGATATGCTACTCCGCCAACATATCTGCCGTTAAATTTTCGAGTCGTATCTAATTGTCCATGAAAATCATTAATGCCAAGTAATTGTACTTGAATGAAACGGTTCTTATCTTTCTTGGTGTTAATAGGAATGTTTCTAGCAGCCGGATTACCAGAAACCATAAATACTCCTGCAGATACTGTAGTCGTAAGAACAAAAGCAAGAACTGCTTTTTTCAATGCGTTCCAATTCAATATATTCTCCCTCCTAAATCGCTAGTAGGTTACTTACTAAGCATAGGGAAGGATTGTTAAAGTTACTTTGCCCTAGTGTGAATTTTCAGTTAAATTTAAAAACTGGCTATTAATACGCACCTAAAAAAATTAAATATTTTTAAAATTATTTTTAATTGCATTTTTATACAATATTAAAAAGGATCAAAAGTAATATAAGGCATAAAAGAAGAACTGGGGAGGAGGAGGGGCTAAAGAGTAATAGAGTCTTTAAAAACTACTAGTATACCTTTACCCTTGCTTTCTCCATTATCTATATTTAATTCCTTGCTTTTAATAAACCTAAACTATACCCTAAAGAATCTACAATTTCTTATTGCCATTCTTTTCACTTGATTGAATAAATACCCACAACAATATCAAATTCTTTTTGTAACATACTAAAATTTCTCAAAAAACTTATTATTTGGTGTTGATTTTTTCTCACATAAGGAGGATAATTGTTACATTATTTTTAACTGAAAATTAACTAAATTAGGGGTAATAAAAATGAAAATCGTAAAATTTGGTGGGTCTTCATTAGCCACTTCGGGACAAATTGAAAAAGTATTTCAGATTGTTACATCAGATGTTGAGCGTAAAATTATCGTTGTATCTGCACCAGGTAAAAGATTTCCAGATGATATCAAAGTTACCGATTTACTAATTAGTTGCGCACAACTTGCTCTACAGGGAAAGGATTATTCGAAAGAATTCCATCAAATTATTCAAAGGTATTCTGAAATTGCAAATGGATTAGGTTTATCTGAGGATATTATGAATGAAATTTCACTAGGTATCGAACTTTCTTTAAGTAGTGAAAAGGATCATCCTGCAAGATATATGGATGCTGTTATGGCATGTGGGGAAGATAATTGTGCTAGATTAGTAGCGTCATATTTTCAGTTAAAAGAACTTGAGGCAAGTTATATTAATCCAAAAGAAGCAGGTTTATTTGTTACAAATGAACCAGGACATGCCCAAGTTTTAGCGAAAAGCTATGAGAACTTATTTGAATTGAGAAAAAAATCTGGAATTCTTATTTTCCCAGGATTTTTTGGCTATTCAGAAGATGGACATATCGTTACATTTTCTCGCAGTGGCTCAGATATTACTGGTTCTGTTGTTGCCAACGGAGTTAAAGCTACTTTATATGAAAACTTTACTGATGTTGATGCAGTTTTTTCTGTAAATCCTACGATTATTCGTAATCCAAAGGAAATTAAGGAATTAACTTATCGAGAAATGAGAGAGTTATCATATGCAGGCTTTAACGTATTTCATGACGAAGCATTGATCCCTGCCTTTCAAGCTGGAATTCCAGTAAACATTAAAAATACGAATAATCCAATAGCTCCCGGTACACGAATCGTTAAGGAACGTACGTTATCAAACGGTCCTTTAATTGGGATCGCGAGTGATAATGGATTTTGTAGTATATATATAAGCAAGTATTTAATGAACAGAGAAATAGGATTTGGGCGTAAATTATTGCAAATACTTGAGGATTATCAGATTTCATATGAGCATCAGCCAAGTGGAATTGACGATATTTCGATTATTATTCGTCAAAATCAATTACCAGTTGAATTAGAACTTCAAATTATTAATCGGATCCAAGATGAATTAGATGCTGACCATGTGGTCGTTGAAAGAGACCTTGCTTTGATCATGTTAGTAGGTGAGGGGATGCGTCATAATGTTGGTACTACTGCAAGAGCGAGTAAGGCGTTAGCAAATGCGGGAATAAATATTGAAATGATAAACCAAGGTTCTTCTGAAGTAAGTATGATGTTTGGAGTAAAATCATACGACGAGAAAAATGCAGTACAAGTTATTTATGAAGAATTCTTCTCAAAAGTGTCATCTAACTAATTTAATTAAATATAGATGAATAGAATGAACAACTAACGTAATTCCATAAAATGGAATACATAAGGAGTATAAGAATATGACAGAAAAAGAAATACAATTACTTCAGTGTATTGAACAAAATGGACGCTTAAGTAATGACGTGATAGCAAAAATGATTGGAGCTACAGAAGAAGAGGTAGCTGATATATTAACAAAATTTGAAAACGATCGTATTATTCTTCAATATATTACGCTTATTGATTGGGGAAAAGTTCCAGTTCAAGAAAGTATAACTGCTATGATTGATGTAAAAGTAGCTCCAAAACGTGGCGTAGGGTTTGATGAGATTGCTGAAAAAATCTATTTATACCCAGAAGTTAAATCAGTTTATTTAATGTCCGGAACATATGACCTATCAGTTGTAGTTGAAGGGAAAACAATGACATCAATTGCATCATTTGTATCCCAAAAACTATCGACTTTAGAATCTATCTTATCAACGACTACCCATTTTATTTTAAAACGTTATAAACATGATAGTATCGTATACGGTCAAAAACAAAGTGATAAGCGTATGGTGATCACGCCATGAGTAAATTTAATTTATCAAATACAGTAACTACACTACAACCATCTGGGATTCGAAAATTTTTTGATTTAGCGGCTAGTATGGATAATGTCATTTCACTTGGAGTAGGTGAACCTGATTTTGTCACGCCTTGGAATGTTAGGGAAGCTAGTATTTATTCGTTAGAAACAGGACATACGGCATACACGTCAAATGCTGGACTGCTAGAATTACGTCAGGAAGTAAGTCGTTATTTTGCTAAGAAATTTGATGTGCATTATAGTCCAGAAGATGAATTAATTATAACAGTAGGGGCAAGTCAAGGGATTGATATTGCTTTAAGAACAATTTTAAATCCTGGGGACGAAGTAATCGTTATTGATCCATGCTTTGTTTCATATGCTCCTTTAGTTTCACTAGCAGGCGGTGTTCCAGTTCATTTATCAACGACGGGAGAAGAAGAGTTTAAAATCAATCTTCAAGCGTTGAAAAAGAAACTTACACCGAAAACAAAAGCGATCTTACTTTGTAATCCTAATAATCCAACTGGTACTCTACTAGAAAAAGAATTATTAGAGGATTTAGCCGTATTTGTTAAAAAACATAATTTAATTGTCATTTCTGATGAAATTTATGCTGAGCTTGTTTATGATGGCGAATATACAAGCTTTGCAAATATCGAAGGAATGCGAGACCATACAATTTTAATTTCTGGATTTTCTAAAACATTTGCAATGACAGGCTGGAGACTTGGAATTGTTGCAGCACCTTCGGACATTATTTCTCATATGCTTAAAGTTCATCAATATGCAATTATGTGTGCACCAACTATGTCACAACATGCTGCAGTTGAAGCACTTCGAAATGGAGATCATGATGTAGAAGCAATGCGACGCAGTTATATGCAACGTCGTAATTTCCTTGTGCAATCTCTTCAAGAAATTGGATTATCATGTCATCTTCCAGGTGGAGCTTTTTATGTATTCCCATCAATACAGAATACGGGCTTAACATCAGAGGAGTTCGCTGAACAATTATTATTAAAAGAGAGAGTAGCGGTAGTCCCGGGAAATGTTTTTGGAGATTGTGGTGAAGGGTTTATTCGATGTTCTTATGCAACTTCATTAAATCAATTAATTGAAGCTACAAAAAGGATTAATCGATTCTTACAGACTCTTCCAACTTACCAACCAACAAATTTTATTAAAGTTGAAAGTAAATAAACGAAAAATAAAAGCTCTTGTTCTCTATTTGAGGAAACAAGAGCTTTTATTTTATTGTATATAATTCCTTTGTTTGAGCTTCAAGTATTCTTTCATTAAAAATTGATGTAATTAAGTGATCGTACCCTAAGGTTTCACATAATATCCAGTTATATTGCATTTCTAGAGGTAACGAATTTATTTTATCTTTTAATTCATTCATAAGAGTTCCTGAAAAAAATAAATATGGAACGATTATTACTTGATGATTTTTTTCTGTCAATAGCTGATTCCAAGATTCGTGAATCGACGGCTTTGAAACGGCCATAAAAGCGGGGAGAACAGGATGCTTTAAATTTGCTTCAAGGAGTTTAACGATTGAATTGAAATCATTTATCGTTAATGGATCACTACTTCCTCGTCCAACTAGTAGTATTTTAGTTGGCTTTATTAAATGCTTAACCTTTTCATTTATTCGCTTTTGGATTAATTCGATCATATTTTTGTGTATTCCGATTGGAGTGGCAATTTTTATTTTTATGTGTGGATATTCCTTTTGAAATTTCGCGATTTCAAGAGGAATATCCACCTTTGCATGATTTGCAGAAAGGAGTAAAACCGGCAATACTGTTACCGATTTTGCTCCTTTACGCAAACAATTCTCTAATCCTACTGAAATTGATGGTTCTGCGAGTTCAATAAAACTAATTTCTTGAACAGGGCAATCGATTTGTTTTTGTACTTTTTTAACAAATTGTATGGCTGAATGGACAGCCGATTTTACACGGCTTCCATGACATACATATAAGATTGCATCCATTCTAAAGCACCTCATTCCATTTTTAGGGAGAATTTATAGACTAGAATAATTAATGTTTTTCTGTTCAGTGATCACGTTATAGTTAGTCTCAAACCATTGTAATTGATGGTGTAATTTAACGACTTCTCCTACGATAATCATACTAGGATTGGTTATTTTTTCTTTTTCAACGTCTGTTATTACATTTTTTAATGTACTAATGACAGTTCGCTGTTGTTCAGTAGTACCATAGTGAATCAGGGCAACGGGTGTGTCTTGATGTTTTCCATTTGAAATTAGTTGGTGACGAATATACGGTAAGTTATTAACTCCCATATAAATTGCTAGTGTGTCAATGCCTTTTGCTAAAGAGGCCCATTTAACGGTATCCTCTTCTTTGCAATGACCTGTTACAAAAGCAAAGGAACTACTATAATCACGATGTGTGACAGGTATACCAGCATAAGCTGGAGCTGCTATACCTGATGTAATGCCAGGAACGATTTCAAAGGAGACACCACGTTCTACAAGATAAGTTGCTTCTTCCCCACCACGACCAAAAATGAAAGGATCTCCACCTTTTAATCGAACTACGTTTTTTCCTTTTTTTGCATACTTCACTAAGAAAGCATTTATTGTTTCTTGTTTTAATGCATGGTAGTTTGGGAGTTTACCAGCGTATATTAATTCGACGGATTCTTTTGCATACTCTAATAGTTCCTTATTAACTAGTCGGTCATATATAATGACATCTGCATTTTGAATGCACTTTAGTCCTTTTACAGTAATTAGATCAACATCTCCTGGTCCAGCACCAACTAAATAAACTTTTCCAATCATTCCACACACCTCATCATCATCGTTTACTTAAAACTTCTAAATCTAAAACAAATCCACCACTTTGACTAACTTTCTTTTTTTCATACATCAGTAGTTCTTTAACGTCCGGTTTCTTAACATAAAACTTTTCAAGTTCTGTATCAACTAGTTTAAATGCTTTTTCATCATCACTTGCTAATATAACAATAGGAACGATACGGCTTTCGATTGTTGCCTCAAATCGATATAAAAACATAGGTCACCGACTTTCTTTAAGATGCATTGACAGTTTCAAGAATGGAAGTTAAATAGGTTTGTAATTCTTCAATTCCAACTCTTGAAACATAATCTAAAAAGGTTTCTGAAGGTAGTTTATTTTCGCTAAAGTGCTGCAAGAATTTTTCTAATACTAGGTGAAGGGCAGGGGATTCAACCTTCCCTTTTAATTTTTCATTTAATTTACCACCGTTGGCTAATGTTCCACCTACATAGATTTCAAAAGCCTCTACTAATTCTTTTTTCTCATTACGAGCCTTAATTCCTTGAAGTCCTATATCAGCAATTGCTCTTTGACCACAAGAGTTAGGGCAACCAACCATATGAATTCTTACAGGTACATCTAAATTAATTTTTTCATCTAAATAAGAAGCGGTATCCTTCATACGAGCCTTCGTTTCGACTAAAGCTAAATTGCAGTATTCATTTCCGGTACAAGCAACAGAGTAACCAATAAATTTTGGCGGTATTGGCGTGAATTTTTCAAGTATTGGTTCTTTCAATAATTCATCAATATTTTCTGCTGGAATATTTGGCAAAATTAAATTTTGTGAATTACAATTACGTATTTCACCATTACCGTATTTTTTAACAATTCTAGCTAACTCAAAAACTTCCTTAGAATGCAATCTTCCAACAGGTATACTTAATCCAACATAATTTAGTCCTTCTTGCTTTTGTGGATGAACTCCATAAAAATATCCTGCATTCCATGACTCTTCAAAGCCAGTTCCTTTTGTTAATAGCTTACCTGTATATCCTTCTAAAACTTCTTTAAACTTTTCAACGCCCCAATCAGCGACTAAAAACTTTAAACGAGAGTGATGGCGTTTCTCACGGTACCCATAATCTCTAAAGATTGTAGTAACGGCGATTGCAATTTCCTTCACTTGATGTGGTAACAAGAAAACATCTAGTTCTTGAGCTAAATGTGGAGCGGAAGAAAGCCCACCACCAACTTTTAAATGGAAACCAGAAGTTTCTTTGCCGTCAATTTCTTTAATAGCCGGAATAAATGAAATGCAGTTAATTTCTGCATTTGATGCATTATTTTTATTAGTACTGATCGACATTTTATATTTTCTAGGCAGATTGGAGAACTCTTCATTAAACTGAAAGAATTCATAAATTTCCTTTACGATTGGTGTAGTATCAAATAATTCATTCGGATCGATCCCTGCAAGTGGATTTCCTACGATATTACGTGTAATATCACCACATGCACCAGCGCTAGATAGCCCAACTTTTTCTAAACGAGTGAAAATATCTGGTATTTGATCAATTGTTAACCAATGAAATTGGATCGCTTGTCGGGTTGTAATATCATATACATCTCGACCATAATCACGAGCGATTTCTGCTAATGTTATAAGCTGTTCATTTGTTAATATGCCAGACGGAACATTAACTCGCATCATAAAATATCCGGCTTCCTTTGGTTTTTGTAAATAGCATCCAGCCCACTTGAATAAATCCCATTGATCTTTTGGAATTGATTCAAACCCATTTTCAGCATAGTAGGGGATGTCATCATAAATTTTAAGTCCATCTTTAACGAGTTTCTTTTTTTCAGTTTCATTTAGCTTAAGATTGTCTTTCCAAATTTTTTCAAATGCCATCGAACATCACCTTACCCAATATAATTTTTACTCTTTAAAAATTGAAGTATTGTTTCAACACATTCTTGTACGGATTGCTTATCAGTATTTAATGTAATTTCTGGATTTATTGGTGCCTCATACGGAGAGCTGATCCCCGTAAAGTTTTGAATTTCTCCATTTTTTGCTTTTTTATAAAGTCCTTTCGGATCTCTACTCTCACAAGTTTCAACGGGGCATTCTACGTAAACTTCAATAAACTCGTCTTGTTCGACTAATGACCGAACGATATTTCGATCAGCAATAAAAGGGGAGATAAAAGCCGTTAAGACAATTTGCCCGTTATCAACAAAAAGTTTTGCTACTTCACCAATTCGTCTTATGTTTTCGGTTCTGTCAAAATCAGTGAAACCTAGATCTTTGTTTAAGCCGTGACGAATATTATCACCATCTAATACGTATTGTTGAACATTAAGATGGTATAAAGCTTTTGCTATCTCGTTAGCAATCGTCGATTTACCTGAAGCAGATAAACCAGTAAACCATAAAATACAGCTGTGGTGATTGTTTTTTTGACGACGGTCTTCTTTTGAAATACTAGCTTGATGCCAAACTATATTTTTAGACATTCAACTTTTCTCCTATTCTACAGAAATTGATTCAGGTTCTTTTAAACCTTCAATTAGTACTTCAACAACTTCTTTTCTACTAAAAGCAGAAGGAGGAAGTTCACCTTTTTTTAGCATTTCACGAACCTTCGTACCTGATAAAGTTACGTGATGCTCGCTACCATGCGGGCATGTTTTGGTTGATGCCATATTCTCGCACTTTGTGCAATAGAAACTATTTTCAAAGAATAGGAGAGAGATTGCTAATTCATCTTGCGAAAAATTTTGAAAGATTTTTTGTGCATCATAAGTTCCGTAGTAATTGCCAACGCCAGCATGATCACGCCCAACAATAAAATGTGTGCAGCCATAATTTTTTCTAACAATCGAATGGAACACAGCTTCTCTCGGTCCCGCATATCGCATAGCGGCAGGGAATACGGCTAAAAATACTCGATCTGTAGGATAATAGTTTTGAAGTAAGACTTTATAGCTTTTCATTCGGACTTCTGCAGGAATATCGTCCGATTTTGTCTCTCCAACTAATGGGTTTAAGAACAAACCATCTACAATTTCTAGTGCGGTTTTCTGAATATATTCATGGGCACGATGAACTGGATTACGAGTTTGAAACCCAACTATTTTCTTCCAATTTAATGATGCAAATTTTTCTCTCGTTTCTTTTGGACTTAAATAATGTTCAGTAAATTGAGGACGATTAATTTGTCTAATAATAGTTACTTCGCCACCTAAATAAACATCACCACGGGAATACATTTTTGCTACTCCAGGGTGGTTTGTGTCAGTAGTACCATAAACAAACTGTGCCTCAAGTAATTTGTTAGGTGTATAAATATCATCAATCTTTAACAATCCATACACATTATTTTCAAAAGTTAGTTTAACTTGTTCTCCTAGTTTTAGATTGCTAGCTATTTGTCCACTCACAGGAAGGGTAATTGGAATACTCCATACAGTCCCGTCTTTTAATCTCATTGTGCTTACGACTTGCTCATAATCATCCTTTCCTAAATAACCAGTTAGGGGACTATAAGCTCCATTTCCAATTAACTCTAGATCACTTAACGCAATTAAATCTAAAGGAATTTCCTTCAAACCATCCTTAACAGTAACTTCTGGATTAAATCGATTAATTAAGACTCCGCCATGTGGGGGTAAACTCATTTCTAAACACTCCTTAAAATTTCCTATTTTAATAGTTAGTAAGAATAAACTTTCATTTTTTAGCATCTAATATAGACAACTAATCATGTAATCCACATTCAGTTTTCTGTGAACCAGACCAACGACCAGATCGGCTATCTGAAGAATTTGAAGCGGGTAATGTACATACCTCGCAACCAATACTTGGGTACCCTATATCGTGTAATGGATTGTATGGGAGATTTTTGTAATATACATATCGCCAAACTTCCTTCCAAGTCCAATGGATTAAGGGGCAAATTTTAATTGAACTGAACTTATTATCAAGATTAAGAAATTCTGTTTTTTGTCTTGAAGGAGATTGTTCCCTTCTTAAGCCTGACACCCAGGCTGGAGCACCTTTTAGAGCTTCTTGAAGTGGTAAGATTTTGCGAATATTACAGCACTTATTTGGTTCACGCTTCCATAACTCATCTCCATGAATACTAGCTTGCTCTTCTAAAGTTAGACTTGGCGTTTTCTTTTCTATTTGTAAGCTTGGATATTTAGCTTGCACGCGGTCTATTAATTCATAAGTTTCCTTGAAATGTAGGCCGGTCTCTAAGAAAACAACCTTTGCATCAGGTTTTACTTTTGAAATTAAATCAATTAATAAGATTCCCTCAACTCCAAAGCTACAAGCATAAACTAGATCATCACCATAGGTTTTGTAAGCCCATTCGAGTACTTCAAGTGCACCTTTTGTTTCATTATCAATCGAAAAGTCAGGTATACTTTTCTCATTCCAATTTTCAAATCTCATTTTCTTTTCCTCCAATTGACATAAGAAGCCAAGTTATCCTAAAAAGAAAAGGCAGCTCAAATCTACATTTTTCATACGTAGACTTGAGCTGCCTCTAGGTTTTCTAGTCAGCAGGAACCCTATTTACTTTAATCGTATTTTTTCTTGTTTTTCTACTTGAATAATTCTCCCATCTTGAACGACTAATGTGATTGTTCCAAATCTTAAACCATTAAGTAATGATTCCACGACCTCAATGATGGGTGTTAAGTCGTTGGTTTGGCTCATGAGCTTCCTCCTAGAATTTAATTACAACTAAGTCTATCAGAATTATATGAATTGTCAATTTCAAAAATGATAATTTATTAAAAATTTATATATTTCATAATCTTGTATTATGTGATTGAAGTTCTCCATTATTTGTCAACTATTAAATAAAAATAATAAGTAAAAAACATACTAATATTGGTACAAAAGTAAATCTGTTTTACATTTTAATATTTAACAAAAATAATTTTGTTCTTATAAGCTATTAATGAATATACAATTATTTAAGAAAGATAATAATGGAATAACAATTAGTTACACCTAAAGGAGGTTCCTTTTGACAATTCATCATAACGAGCCATTAATTTCAGCTATTATAGCGTGGTTTATTGCGCAGTTTTTAAAGGTCATTATCCATTTATTTAAAGAAAAAGAATTTGATATATCTAAGTTTTTTGCTTCAGGTGGTATGCCAAGTTCACATTCCTCGACAGTTACTGGATTAGCATTAAGTGTTGGATTAACAGAAGGTTTTGGAAATGTTACTTTCGCAATCTCAGCAATTTTTGCGACGATTATTATGTATGATGCTTCAGGTGTAAGATTGGCAGTTAGTAAACATGCAAAGTTATTAAATGATTTTTTTCATGGAAGAATTAAAAATTATAAAGCATTAAATGAACTAGTAGGTCATACTTCATATGAAGTTGTTGTTGGAGCATTAATTGGAATCATCATTGCCATCATAGTTTCAAAATTTTAACGCTCTAATATAAATCATTAGATTTATATTATGGGCGTTTTTTTACACATTGATAAAAGATCAATGGCAACGAGTAGGCTTTACGACGGGGTGGCAACTACCCTCTGCGTCTTCGCTTTAAGACTTTAATCGAGAGAGTTTTCTTTCTCTATTTTCTGACTCAAAATATAAATCAATAGGCGAATTTACATCAGTTTGATAAGATATTGGTAGGATATGTAAATAAGGAGTGGAAGAATGAAAAGTACAGTAAGTGAAAATAGTGCTTGGAAAAAGGTGGGTCGATCGATTTATCAATTCCGGTATATTGTTATTGCAATTTTAGCTATATTTTCAATCATTCTAGGTATTTATTCGAAGCATTTACCTGGCATTTTAGATGGAGATGGTTTTAGGACACCTGGAGAGTATGAAAAAGCTAAGAATGTGCTAGAAAAAGAATTTGAACAATCGCCAGATTCACTCATCATTATTCTCGAGCGAAAAAAGGGTGCCACAAGCGTCGATTTCCAATCTGATATTGAACGGATTGTGAAGGAAGTTCAAAAGGAAAAGAATATAAAACAATTTCATCATCCTCTAATAAATCCGGGTATGAAAAAAGATAATATTGCCTACTTATCTCTTTTATATAATGAGAAGGATCACGATAAGCTTGTTGATCTAAACAATAAATTTGCAAAAAAAGTAGAGTCTTTTTCAAATGATACTGTAAAGGTAGGGACAACTGGATTTACAATCATTAGTGATGTAATGAATAAAACTAGTCAAGAAGACTTAAAGAAAGCAGAGATGATCGGTGTACCGATTGCGTTTATCGTCCTATTTTTTGCATTTGGAAGTTTAGTTGCATCTGCAATTCCAATTATAATCGGTATGATAAGTATTTTAAGTACATTTGGAATTTTATTCTTTATAGGTAAGCATGTTGACTTATCAATCTTTGTCTTAAATGTTGCACCGATGATTGGCTTAGCATTATCAATCGATTTTGCCTTATTATTCGTAAGCCGTTATAAGACTGAATTACAGAACCATTCAACAGTGAAAGAAGCAATTAGTATAACGTTTGCAACTGCAGGTAGAGCGATTATTTTTTCTGGTATTTGCGTATTTATAGGGTTATCAGCTCTGTACTTCATAAATATTGATTTATTTAGAAGTGTCGCAATAAGTGGTGCAGTTGTTGTATTAGTTAGTTTATTTTTATCTTTAACTCTTTTACCAGCAGTCCTTTCAGCTCTTGGTAAAAATATTAATAAAGGTACGTTAAAATCCATTGCGAATCGAAGCCAAGACCAACAACAAGCAGTTTGGAGAAAATTTGCAAATTTCGTTATGAAAAGACCAATCATCATGGCACTAACATCATTAATCATTTTAGGTCTTTTCGTCATTCCAATTAGGGATGTGCACTTAAATATCCCTACAATTGATGCATTACCAAAGGATGCAACGTCGAGAATTAATTATGAAAAATATCAAAAAGCTTTTCTTCCGGAAGCTCAAAAACATGGAACAATCTCAATTGTACTAGAATCTAATACGGACTTTTTAAAGCAAAATAATGTAAATGCATTAGATAAAATACAGAAAAAGCTTGAAGATGACAAAAATGTTTATGAAGTTAAAAGTGTGTTGAATGCAGTTAATTTAAACGCTCAGCAATTAATACCTGCTTTAAAATCTCCAAACGCATCAAAAATTCAGCCTGCGATTGATGCCTATATTAAAAAGAATAAAACTTATATTCAAGTATTCTTGAATTCTGATCCAAAATCAGAAAAAGGGAAGCAATGGGTAAGAGATTTTGAAGATAAATACAATGGGAAAATTGAAGGACTTGACTATACTATAGGTGGTCAAGTGAAATTTGAACAAGAATTATTTGATGAAATTACAGATAATATTGTATACGGTTTACTTGTAATCATGGTTAGTACTTTTATCATATTAATGATTGCATTTAGGTCCATTATCATTCCAATCAAAGCGATCTTAATGAATGTATTATCTTTAAGTGCAACGTTTGGAATCATTACTTGGCTATTCCAAGGTGGTAATTTTGGCTTACCTCAATCTGATATCATGTTGATTTTGCCAGTGTTTGTCTTTGGATTAGTTTTCGGTTTAAGTATGGACTATGAAGTATTTTTAATGTCGAAAATGCAAGAGCTATACTATGAATCGGGAGATAATACTTATTCAACAAGAGAAGGGTTAGTATCGACGAGCCGTATTATCACATCAGCGGCATCCATTATGATTGTTATTACAGGGGCATTTGCTTTTACTGATATGGTACCTGTTAAACAGATGGGAATTGGGATTGCTATAGCCATTTTCTTGGATGCTACAATCGTTCGTTTAGTTTTAGTTCCTAGCTTAATGCAGTTATTTGGAAAATGGAATTGGTGGTTTCCATTTACAAAAAATAAAATCGATGAACCCTCTAAACGAGTTGGATAAATCAATTAAAGAAACTGTTATTCATTTCATATTTGAGTAGCAGTTTTTTATTTAAGTGAACTAACTTGGTCTGTGTAAAAATTCCCAATTTTTCGAAACTATAGAAAATACATGGTCAAATTTGGTAAACTAAAAATGAAAGAGGAGGAGTAGTAAAAATGTTAAAAAGATCAATAAGGGCAATTTTAATAAGCTGTCTTGTATTAACAATCAGCTTATTAGCAGCATGTGGTAACAATAATGAAAAATCTGCAAATGGTAAAAAACATGGGAAATTACCAATTGCAACAATAAAGGTAAAGGATTACGGTGTCATTAAAGCTGAATTATATCCTAATATTGCACCAAATACAGTAGATAATTTTATATCACTAGCAAACAAAGGCTTTTATAATGGATTAACATTCCATCGAGTTGTTAGAGACTTCGTAATTCAAGGTGGCGATCCTAAGGGAACTGGTGGCGGTGGCCCAGGATATGCAATTGATGGAGAATTTACATCAAACGGTTTTAAAAATAACTTGAAACATACAACAGGTGTACTATCTATGGCACGAACTGGTGATCCAAATAGTGCTGGAAGTCAATTTTTCATAATGGCAAACGATACACCTGACCTAGATGGGCAATATGCTTCATTTGGTAAAGTGACAGAAGGAATCGATATTGTTAAGAAAATTGACGCAGTTGAAGTGGATTCAATGGAAAAACCTGTTACTCCAGTAATCATCGAGTCGATAAAGGTAGATACAAAAGGCGAGAAATACGCTAAACCAAAAACTCATAAAGAATAAAATCGTCCTTGAGCTTGGTTTTAATGACTTCTACATAAAACTAAAAAAACTACTTCAAAAAAATGAAGTAGTTTTTTCATTATTAAATGGATTATAAACCTTTTTTAATTTTACCAGACCAAAGTTTGTAGCCGCCTTTAAGTTGGTAAAGTTCTGTTACACCTTGTTTACGTAAAATACGTGCAGCTTGTCCTGGACGAACGCCCATTTGATCATATAAATAGACTGCCTGATCTTTACGAATTTCTTTTGAACGCGTTTTTAATTGTGCGAACGGAATATTACGAGCACCTAATATATGGCCGTTCTTAAAATCTTCTTGATCACGTAAGTCAATTAGCTGAGCTTTACGGTAGCCAGCACGAAATTCTTCCTCACTTAACGTTTTAATTAAACGTTTTTGGTAGAAATACATAACTGTTGAGTATACAATGATACCTAGTACGACAAAAATTATTGGTAAAAACTGACTCAAATTTTTCAACACCTTTCAATTACCTACTTATCTTATTATAATTCTCTAGTAGGATTGTGCAAGAAACTTTCATTAAAAAAGTAAAAATTTATCGAAAAATGAGGAGATTTTCAACATGACAAAGACAAAGTGGTATTTTATTAATAGCGGAGTAAAATCAGGTAGCTATAATATGGCTCTTGATGAATGCTTAATCAAGTGGCAAAGTGAAGAAGGTTTTCTTCCAACACTGCGTTTCTATGAATGGGAAAATCCTACTGTAACAATCGGATATTTCCAAAAAAACCAAGAAATAAGCTTAGAAGCATTAAAAAAATACAATGGTGATTTCGTAAGACGCCAAACCGGTGGAAGAAGCGTGCTTCATCACGATGAATTAACTTATAGCGTAATTGTCCCAGAAAGCTACCCAAATATGCCAGTATCTGTTACAGAAGCATATCGAGTGATTTCAATGGGGATTTTAGAAGGGTACAAGCTACTTGGTTTAGATGCTTCTTTTTCTGTACCAAAAACTGCTGAAGAAAAAAATGAATTAAAAAACCCAGCAAGTGCCGTTTGTTTTGATGCGCCATCATGGTATGAAGTAGTTGTAAATGATAAAAAAATTGCTGGAAGTGCTCAAACGAGACAAAAGGGCTCAATTCTTCAGCACGGTTCAATTCCTTTAAATATTGATGTTGATATGTTATATGACTTATATATTTTCTCTTCAGACGCTGTGAGAGAGAGAATGAAAAAACGATTCTTAGATCGTGCAACTTGGATCAATGCAGAAAGTTCTACACCTAAAACAATGGCTGACCTGTATGAAGCATTTGAAAAAGGCTTCGAAATTGGCTTAGATATCGAGTTAGTATCTTATGAATTAACAGAGGCTCAAGAGAAGGAAGTACAGGATTTAGCTGCTACTAAATATGGTACTGAGGAATGGAATTTACGTAAGTAGTTTTTTATTGAAAGCCTTTTTGGCTTTCTTTTTTTTTTGCATTGAGTTTTGGGGGAGAGAAGTGAATAAATTAGGATAATTGTAGAAGTGCAAATAAAAGAAGTAAAGGTGCAAATAAATGAGGTGAGAGTGCAAAAAAATTAGAAGTGCAAATAAAAATGGTCAAAGTGCAATTAAAATTCACAAGAGAAACTTCCTACCTTTTCCACTGTTTTAATTATTATCGTGGTTAATACTAAACAAAAAAGTGGAGAAGGAGTAGATTATATGAAGCCTTTTATACCAAAGCTTGTTTATTTCGAGCCCCAAGCTTTAGAGTATCCGTTAGGAAAGGAATTAAAGGAGAAATTTGAGCAGATGGGTTTAGAAATAAGAGAAACAACATCCCATAATCAAATTCGAAATTTACCTGGTGAAAATGATGTGGAAAAATACCGGATCGCTAAGTCTACTTTAGTAGTCGGGTTGCGTAAGACTCTAAAGTTTGAAACATCTAAACCTTCAGCGGAATATGCAATTCCTCTTGCTACTGGCTGTATGGGGCATTGTCATTATTGCTACTTACAAACAACGCTTGGTTCCAAGCCTTATATTCGGGTATATGTAAATTTAGAGGATATTTTTGAGCAAGCCCAGAAATATATAAAGGAACGCGAGCCTGAGATTACACGGTTTGAGGCTGCGTGTACTTCTGATATAGTTGGCATAGATTATTTAACACATTCTCTAAAGAAAACGATTGAATTTATTGGTGAAACAGAATACGGTCGTTTACGATTTGTAACGAAATTTCCACATGTAGATCATTTACTTGATGCAAAACATAATGGAAAAACAACATTCAGATTCAGTATAAATTCTAGGTATGTTATCAAAAACTTCGAACCCGGAACTGGTTCATTTGATGAGAGAATAGAAGCCGCGAAAAAAGTTGCATATGCAGGATATCCATTTGGGTTTATTGTTGCACCGATTTATATGCATGAAGATTGGGAAGAGGGCTATGAGGAGCTTTTTATTCGATTAAAGGATGCATTAGGTGAATTGGCAAATGAGAAGATGACATTTGAGCTTATACAGCATCGGTTTACTAAGCCTGCCAAAAAGGTGATTTTAGAGAGGTATCCTAATACTAAACTTGAAATGGATGAAGAGAAAAGGAAATATAAATGGGGTAAATATGGAATTGGAAAATATGTTTATCAAAAGGAAGAGGCTGCTTCAATTGAAGAGACCATTTCGGGTTATATAAAAAAGTATTTTCCAAATGGAGAAATTCAATATTTTACATAATGAAGTGTATCTATTTTCTAGGTACACTCTTATTATTTTCATCATACTCTTATACAGAATGAAGATCTATTATCATTTAAATGTGTTCATGTTAATTGCACTTTTGGTTTATGTGTTGTATCATTTTATTGATGCTTATTGTAACGGAATAAAGTTTGAATGAGTGTATTGGAGGAAGAACATGCCCACACCTAGTATGGAAGATTATATTGAACAAATTTACCTTTTAATTGAAGATAAAGGGTATGCTCGTGTATCTGATATTGCTGAAGCATTATCAGTACACCCATCGTCAGTAACCAAAATGGTGCAAAAACTAGATAAAGACGATTACTTAATTTATGAAAAATATAGAGGGTTAATCCTAACCGAAAAAGGTAAAAAAATGGGAAAAAAACTTGTCTATCGTCATGTATTACTTGAGCAATTCTTAAGAATTATTGGTGTGGATGAAAACTTAATTTATCAAGATGTTGAAGGAATGGAACATCATATGAGTTGGGAAGCGATTGATCGAATAGGAGAACTTGTACAATTCTTTGAAGAAGATAAAAATCGAATTGAAGCATTAAAATATATTCAAAAATCGAATGAAGAGCAATCGAATTCAAAAAAATAAGAAGACTGTGTTTCGAAATAGAGCACAGTCTTTTACTTTCAAATTAATGGTCTTTAGATTGATTAAATTGTCCAAAAAGAAAGACCGTGCTTAGTAGGAAGCACGGTCTTTCTTTTTGCCCTTTTCACCCTCAATCACAGTTAAGTGACTTGCATCCTTTGATCGTTTTTTTAACAAAGGCGTGGAGGTACTTTTTCTTGAAGTGGGCTTTGATTTGTTAATCGATTTTTTAAACGAGCTAGATTTTTGAGTGTTATATTTTTTTATAGTTTGTTTTGCAGCCTTACGATAGGAGTCTTGATGGCTTCTTTGACTGTTTGAAGATGAAAAAACTCTATAAATAAAATAAATAATTAAAAGGATTAATCCAATAAACAAAAATCGTTGTAATAATTTTGCTGGATCGTTTATCAACTGAGCAATTAAGCCAAAAAGTGCTAATGCTATTATTCCATAAAATATTGATGTGTACACTTTTTGATTCACTTTAAGCACCTCCTATGGTGAAGAGTAGATAATGTATTAGAAAAATATTGTTTCTTATAGTTTATTACATTTTATCCAATAAGTTGATATTTTTTATAAAATTCTGTCAATTATTTATTGTTATTTTTTTCCACTTCTAAAAGTCGGTTAAATGAAGCGATTGAAACTTCAACTTGATCATCAGATGGTTCTTTAGTTGTTAATAATTGAAGCCATAATCCAGGGTAACCTACCCATCTTAATATAGGAATATTTCGAACTTTATTTGTTAATTGAAGAACTTCGAACGAAACACCTATAACGACTGGAATTAATAAAAGTCGATCGACAATTCTTAACCATAGTGGGCTTGTTGGAACTAAGAAGTATATGAACATACCAACAATTACAGTAAATAGGATAAAGCTGCTTCCACAACGATAATGAAGTCGAGATTGTGATTGGACTCCTTCAATCGTTAAAGGAATATTGTTTTCATATGCATTAATCACTTTATGCTCGGCACCGTGATACATAAACACTCTTTTTATAAATGGAGTCAATGAAACTAAGTAAATATAAATTAATAAAAAACCTAGTTTTAAGATACTTTCTATTACGACTTGTTGAAAATCGGTTTCAAATATTGGTTTCAGTGTTGCTGCTAGTAGTACTGGTACAAGTGTAAAAATAACTTTTCCAACTAAAAATGATAAAACGGCTAGTAATGAGAGTCCGAGATAAGTTGCAAGCGTACCTTTTTGTTTTTCACGCTCAATGGCAATTTTCTCATCATCTTTTGGATCAATTCCGTATCTTTCAGTTGAGTAATTTAAATGCTTGGATCCATTAATACTTGCTTGTATAATCGCGACTACACCACGGACTAAAGGAATTTTCTTTAATTTTTGCATTGTCCGATTTATATGTATCGGTTCTTCATAATATTGAATTTCTTCATTTGTCCTGCGGATAGCAGAGACTGTATGTGTTTTGCCACCAAACATTACGCCCTCTACGATTGCTTGACCCCCATAAACTGCTTTATTTTTCTCTCTCATGTTGCACCAACCTAAACTTGTTTTTTATCTATTACTATCTATTGTAAATGTAAGCATAATAATGGTGCAAGTAAGAAGTAGGAAAATCTAAATAATAATCATAATATTTTTAATTTTCTAATAAAAAATCGGAATCACATTAAAAATTTCTTTGTTGGACATAATACTCAGAGATATTTAGCAATGTATGGAAAGGGAAATGTTAAATGCAGGAAAAAGATAAAGAACAAGAAAAAAAGCAAGATCAGGATCAAGAACAAGAAAAGGATATGCAGGGTCAAGAAAATAATCAAAACCAAGATCAAAATCAGAGTAAAAGTCAAAATGAATACCTAATCCAAGGTGGCGATGGTGATTCAAAAGGGAATAAGAACTTTAATAAGATTGCAAGTATTGGGTTTTTTGGTGGCATATTTTGGTCTTCTGTTTTGTTAGTACTAAGTTATTTTGACTTTACTCAAATTGGTCCAAATTTTGTTTTAGAAAGAATTAAACTTGGAAAATGGGCAAATGGTTATATTGAAAACTTAATTTCTATAGTTGGTATTGGGATTATATCAATTATTATTGCTTTTATATTTTATTTTATCGGTAGAAAATTTAACGGAGTTCTGCCAGGTATATTTTTTGGATTACTCCTATGGGTTATTGTTTTTATTCTTCTTGGTAAAATAGCATTCGATTTAAAAGCAATTAAGGATTACTCGTCTGATACGACAGTTACTACAATCTGTTTATTCATTTTATACGGAACTTTTATTGCATATTCTGTTTCTTTTGCATTTCAAGAGCAAAAGGCATATTTGCGTGGCTATTCAAAATAGTCTGGCCTATGATAAAATAAACCTTGGGTATTCCAAGATATGTGTATTTGGGATAAATATGCGAAAAATGATGGGTGGAGACTTTTAAAATGGCTAAGTTTTTATTATTGAATGGACCTAATCTAAATATGCTCGGTCAGAGAGAAGTTTCTATCTATGGTTCAACTACATTAAAGGATATTGAGGATCATTTATCATCGCTTGCACATGAAGATGGGGATACGATTGATTGCTTTCAATCGAATCATGAAGGTGAATTAATCGATCAACTGCATGCGGCAAATAAAGTCTATGATGGGATTCTGTTTAATCCTGGCGCATTTACTCATTATAGTTATGCAATTCGTGATGCAATTGCAAGTATTACCGTGCCAACTATTGAAGTACACATTTCAAATATACATAAAAGAGAAGAGTTCCGACATACTTCAGTTTTAGCAGCTGTAACTGTAGGGCAAATCGTTGGTTTAGGTGTGTATGGATATGATCTAGGGTTAAGTGCGTTAAAAAAGATTAGTAGGGGAGAGAGAAACAATGGAAAAAATTAAAAAGTTACGTGAAGCTTTAGTAGAAAAAGGATTAGACGCATTATTAGTTACTAGTACATACAACAGACGTTACATGACGAACTTCACAGGTTCTGCTGGTGTTGCATTAATTACACAGGACAAAGCTTTATTCATTACTGATTTCCGCTATATTGAACAAGCTACTAGCCAATGTGAAGGTTATGAGATAGTTAAACATGAAGGTTCAATCCCAGCTGAAGTTGCAGCTTTAACTGAGAAATTTGGCGTAGCAAAACTAGGATTTGAACAAGATCATGTTACGTTTACAGAATTTGGTTCATACCGCAAAGTAGGAAAAGCAGAATTAGTTCCTGTAAGTGGATTAATTGAAAAATTACGCTTAATTAAAACGGATGCAGAGATTTCAATCATTAAAGAAGCTGCTAAAATTGCAGAATCTGCTTTTGATCATATTTTAGGATTTATCCGTCCAGGTGTTACTGAATTAGAAGTATCGAATGAGTTAGAATTTTTTATGCGTAAATTAGGTGCTACTTCATCATCATTTGATACAATCGTAGCTTCTGGTACTCGTTCTGCGCTTCCTCACGGTGTAGCATCAGAAAAAGTAATTGAAACTGGTGATTTTGTAACGTTAGATTTTGGTGCATACTATAAAGGTTATGTGTCAGATATGACTAGAACAGTTTCTGTAGGTGAGCCTCATTCTGATTTGAAGAAAATTTATGATATCGTTCTTGAAGCTCAATTACGTGGTGTTAATGGGATTAAAGCAGGTATTACAGGTAAAGAAGCTGATGCTTTAACTCGTGATTATATTACGGAAAAAGGTTATGGAGAATATTATGGACATGGAACTGGCCATGGTATTGGTCTAGAAGTTCATGAGGGACCTGGCGTATCATTCCGTTCTGATACAGTATTAGAGCCAAATATGATCGTAACTTGTGAACCAGGTATTTATATTCCAAATCTAGGTGGAGTTCGTATAGAAGATGATTTAATCGTTAAAACTGGTGGTAACGAAAACTTAATGTCTTCACCAAAAAATCTAATCATTTTATAAGATTTCATTAGATTAGAAATTAGAACTACCCAAAAAGCGTATTTTACTTTATGATATAAAGTTGTAAAAGAAATTCATGGTAAGAGAAATGGTTCTTTTTTACACAATACATACTTATAGAACCATTTCATTTTTTAGGAGGATATTTAATGATTTCAGTAAATGATTTTCGTACAGGTTTAACAATTGAAACTGACGGTGGACTTTGGCAAGTAATAGATTTCCAACACGTTAAACCAGGTAAAGGTGCTGCATTCGTACGTTCAAAACTTCGTAACCTACGTACAGGTGCTGTACAAGAAAAAACATTCCGTGCTGGTGAGAAAGTAGCAAAAGCACATATTCAAAACCGTAAAATGCAATATTTATATGCTAATGGTAACCAACATGTATTCATGGACAATGAGTCTTATGAGCAAATTGAATTACCAGAAGCAAATATTGAACGTGAATTAAAATTCCTTAAAGAAAATATGGAAGTTTATATCATGACTTTTGAAAGTGAAATTTTAGGTGTTGAATTACCAAACACTGTTGATCTAAAAGTAGTTGAAACTGAACCAGGTATTAAAGGTGATACTGCTTCTAACGTTACAAAACCAGCTACAATGGAAACTGGTTTAGTAGTACAAGTACCAATCTTCATTAATGAAGGCGAAGTATTAATTATTAACACAACTGAAGCTAGCTACGTTTCACGTGCAAAATCTTAATTAAATGTAAAATGGAGGCACTTATTTTAAGTGTCTCTTTTTTCTTATTAACAAATTTAAATAAGTAAGGGTGATTAAATGGTTACATCAATAGTTCTTTGGACATTGATTATCATTTGTTTTGCATTGGCGTTTATTGCGCTAATCAAACCAATAATTCCAGGTGTACCAGTATTATGGGTAGGGTTTTTAATTTATTACTTTGGTATTAATAAAACTAATTTAAATATATCGTTTTGGATTATTATGCTGATTTTTACAGCTGTTATTTTTCTAGCGGATATTCTAGCTAATAAATATTTTCTTAAAAAATACGGTAGTACAAAAACTGGTGAAAGAGTAGGGTGTTTAGCTGTAATCGTTGGATCGTTTGTTTTTCCTCCCTTTGGCTTAATTATTGTCCCATTCATATCTGTTTTTATTGCTGAGAAATTACAAGGGAAGAATACGAAAGAGTCAATAAAATCTGCATGGGCGACAGTTGTCTCTTTTATTAGTAGTTCATTAGCAAAAGCGGTATTGCAAGTTATTATGGTAATAATCTTTTTTGTTTATATTATATTTTAATTTTGTTTGAGAATCTTATCGTTAGACAATGAAGATATAGTCATGGTGATTACTATTACGGCCTGTCATGAGTAAGTTATTTCATATTTACTTTTTCAGATACACACCAACCATTCATAAGCAAGTCTAAAGAGAGAAGTTATACGACTTCTCTCTTTTTTGTGCCTTCGAATTAATGTTTGTCTTCTGAAATGGACATGTTCAGCATATTAGTAATAAAAAAGAATGAAAAAAGGTGTGTAGCTATGAAGGATTGGATTGATTCAATGGATCGAGCTGTTCTAAGTATGGGAATGCTTAGAGTTTTTGGTGGAAGTGTAGAATTGATTGCTGCTTTTACAATTTTGTATTTAAACGACATTAAGAAAGCCTTGGCAGTAAATAGTGTTTTGGCAACTGTCGGACCTATAATTCTCATTTCAACAATGGCTATTGGAATTATAGGGGTTGCATCTAAATTGGATCCTATTCGATTAGTTTTAGTAGTTTGTGGTGTGTTTTTAATATTGTTGGCAGTTTTTAAATGATAGGATGTGACCTTTTATGGAAGAGGTTTTCAACGTATTACCTACATTAATTAAAGAAAAGTTACAGCGTTCATATGGAGACTTACATCAAGTCGAGGAATTAAGGTTAAGAATTGGGCGTCCAGTTGAAGTGATTTCTAATAATCAGTCCAATTTTATACCTTATATCCTAACAGAAGAAGAAGGCGGGCAGATTCTTGGAAAGTTAAGTCAATTTTCAATTTATACGATTGAGGAAGAATTGAAAAAAGGCTATATCACAATTAAAGGTGGGCATCGAGTCGGGTTAGCTGGTCGCGTTGTAACCGAAAATGGAATGGTTAAAATGATTCGAGATATTAGTTCTTATAATTTTCGGATTGCAAAAGAAAAAGTAGGAATAGCTAGTCCATTTGTAAAGTATGTTTATGAAGGAAGATGGAAAAACACTATGCTGATTGGCCCGCCACAAGCAGGGAAAACAACATTACTTAGGGATTTTGCTAGAGTAGTGAGTCAAGGCGATGCCATAAGGGGAATAAGGCCTGGGAAAGTAGGCATAGTTGACGAGCGATCTGAGATAGCAGGTTCAGTTAAAGGGGTTCCTCAATATACATTTGGTGAAAGAATAGATGTATTAGATGCATGTCCAAAGGCTGAAGGAATGATGATGCTTGTAAGGTCGATGAGTCCTCATGTCATTCTTGTAGACGAAATTGGAAAAAAGGAAGATGTTGATGCAATTTTAGAAGCGATCTTTGCCGGTGTTCAATTAATAGTAACCGTCCATGGCTATTCTCTTGAGGAAATTAGAAAACGCCCTTCTCTTTTGCCTTTGTTTCAAAATGGGACATTTGAACGATTTATTGAAATTTCAAATTTTCCGTCACCTGGTACTGTTACGGATATTAAAAATAAGGATTTCACTAGTTTATTTCATCCGAGGGCGGTGCTTTAGATGAGGTGGATTGGAGCACTTATTATCATTTTTTCAACAAGCTGGCTTGGATTTTATTTTGCCGGTAGATTATCAGAACGAACAAAAGAATTAAGGGGCTGGAAGTTGGCTCTCCAATCACTTGAAGCAGAGGTAATGTATAGTCAATTGCCACTTCAAGAAGCGTTTAGAAGAATTTCGAGTCAATTGAAAGGACCGATTAATAGTTGTTTAAAGGATTTTGCAATTCAACTTGAAACGAGTGCATTATCAGCGAAAGAGGCTTGGGAAAATTCATTAATGAAATATGCAAAAACTGTCTCGATTAAAGAGTCAGACATACAAGTGTTACTACAATTTGGTGAGACGATTGGTATGCATGATAAATATTCACAACAAAAACAAATCATTTTAGCACTAAAACATTTGGAAAGAGAAGAGCAAGAAGCAATCGATTCACAGGGCAGTTATGAACGAATGTCTAAAATGTTAGGCGTTTTAAGTGGAATATTAATCGTTATATTACTCTTGTAGGAGGAATTTAAATTGATTACAAATTATGCACTGATGTTTCAGATAGCTGGGATTGGAGTAATTGCTGCAATTATCCATGCCGTCTTAAAGAAAGCCGGACAGGAAGAGTTTGCTACTTGGACGATTATAACTGCATTCATTATCGTATTTCTTCAAGTGATCACTAAAGCTGGTGATCTTTTTAATAAAGTTAGGGATGTATTTCTATTTCATTAGATTAGGGGTGAGAGTCTTTGGAAATCATCCAAATTGTTGGCATTGGTTTAGCTGCGACATTTGTCATTCTTCTATTAAATCAATTTAAAATGAATAATTTTACTTTAGCAATAACTGTTTTTATAAGCTGTGTTTTGTTTTTATTTTTATTAGATAAGGTGCAATTCTTATTAGATCAAATTCAAAAGCTAGCAAATCAAGCGAGTATTAAAAATGTGTATGTTGAAACTTTATTAAAAATAATTGGGATCGCATACATAGCTGAATTTGGCGTTCAAATTACGAAAGATGCAGGCCAAGGGGCAATTGCTTCCAAGATTGAACTAGGGGGAAAAGTACTCATTTTGGTTCTTGCAGTACCGATTTTAACAGCTTTAATTGAAACAATTTTAAGTTTTTTACCAAAAATTTCTTAGATGTAAGGAAAGGAGGACATTATGTCAAAAAGGATGAAAGTTTTTCTTCTTTTCTTTACTCTCTTTTTTTTAGTACCAAGAATTGTACAAGCTTCTCCTCCACCTGCTGAGATAGTAAATGAACAAATACAAAAGTTAGGGATCGATGAAGTTCAACAATATTGGGATGAAGTTGTTCATCAATATGGTGGCTTTTTACCAGAAAGTCAAAAAGGGGACTTTATCCAATTTATAAAGGGAGAAAAGAAATTTTCATTGCAAGAATGGTTTATTGCATTTGCTAAATATATATTTTTTGAGTTATTAAGTAATGGGAAAATATTAGGAATCTTAATTATGTTAGTTATTTTTAGCTCTTTACTCCAATCATTACAAAATGCATTTGAGAAGAGTACGGTTAGTAAGATTGCTGATAATGTGATTTTTCTAGTATTAGTCGTTTTTGCATTAAATAGTTTCTATGTTGCCACGCAGGCCACCCAAGATGCAATTACAGTCATGATTGATTTTTTACGAGCACTAATACCTATTTTACTAGCTTTGATTGCGACATCAGGTGGTGTCATATCCGTTGGCGTTTTCCATCCAATCTTAATTTTTTTAATGCACACCAGTGGATTACTAGTGACGTATTTTGTACTACCTTTAATTCTTGTATCTACAATTTTAAGCATTGTAAGCATTATAAATGATGAGTTAAAGGTGACAAAACTTGCTTCATTAATAAGAAATGTTGCTGTAGGTGTACTAGGAATCTTTTTAACTATTTTTTTAGGGGTATTAAGTGTACAAGGTTTGACGACTGCCGTTTCGGATGGGGTAGCAGTAAAAACAGCTAAATTTGTAACAAGTAATTTTGTTCCGGTTGTTGGTAAAGTTTTTGCAGACGTTACAGATACAGTTATTAGTGCGTCCTTATTATTAAAAAATACAGTTGGGATTGTAGGTTTAGTTACTTTATTAGCAATCGTTGTATTCCCAGCTATTAAAATATTAGTTTTAGCTTTAATTTATAAATTCTCAGCGGCGATTTTACAACCAGTTGGAAGTAAAAATATCATTAGCACGATTGATACGATCGGAAAAAGTGTAACTTATTTATTTGTTTGTTTATCAATTGTTTCATTAATGTTTTTCTTAAGTATGACTTTAATAATAGCGGCAGGAAACATTGTCGTCATGTTTAGGTAGGTGAAAAAATGGAATTCTTTATACACTGGGTTTCAAATATTATCGTCTATATATTAGTTGCAACCGTCATTATGATGTTAATTCCAAATACCGGCTTAGCAAAATATGTACGATTTGTAGCCAGTCTATTATTAATTGTCATGATGCTCCAACCAATTTTTCAATTATTCAGAGTAAATATAAAAGAAGTGCTAGCTGGGTACCAGTCTAAAACGTATGAAGCAAATGGCGAAATAAAAAATGAAATAAATAATAAGAAAAATGAAATACAAGAAGCAGAACGTGCATATATATTAAAACAAATGGCTGTCCAAATGAAAAAGGACGTTGAAAAAAGCTTTACAAAAGAATTTGAACAGGTCATTACAAATGTGGATTTACAAGTAAAAGATGGAGTTAATACAGTCAAAACAGCTCAGGATCTTTCTAAAGTAATCGTTTACGTTGGCGCTAAAAAAGATGAGACAAGCAATGTAGAACCTGTTCAAGAAGTATCAATTAATACCGATCAGCCAGTTCAGACAGCCGATGAAATAATTAAACAACAAGAGTTACAAACTTTTTTAGCAAATAAATGGGAGCTTGAGGACAAGCAAATCGAAGTCAAGATGGAAGGAGGGGAGTAATGACAAATGAAGAAAAAGATTCCACCAATAAAATTAGCAGACTTTCTAAAAGGAAATGGCGATGACAAAACCTCTTCTGACAAAGAAAAAAGTCCATTTAAACTGACGAGAAAATATGTACTAGCTCTACTGGGACTCGGGGTTTGTTGGATGATTGCAAGCAGTCTATTTGCTAATACAAATCAAAAAACGAATTCAATGCTTTCACCTATTTCCACAGAAACGAGTGGAACACCAAAAAATAATGAACAAGCTGTTGAGACTCTTGGAAGTGATGGTGGAAAATCATCATCAAACAAAATGGAAGAATATGAAACAAAATACGAGCAGCAGCTAACAGAGACATTAAATAATATGGCTGGTGTAAGTAATGTAAAAGTAGTAGTAAATCTTGAAGGTAGTGGAAAGAACGTTTATCAAACAAATAAAACGAATCGTTCTCAAGAAACTGAGGAAACAGATAAACAAGGTGGGAAACGAAATATTGATGATCAATCACAAGAAGAGCAAGTAGTCATTATTGATAACGGTGATAAACAAGAACCTGTTATAGCCGAAACTGAAATGCCAAGAATTAGAGGTGTACTCGTTATTGCTAAAGGCGCAGAAAACCTTGAAGTAAAGCAAATGATTCGAGAAGCTGTAACACGATTACTTGATGTACCAAGCTATCGTGTCTCTGTACAACCAAAAAAATAAGAGGAAGAAGGTAAAAGTTAAATGAAAAAACAAACAATTTGGTTATTAACAATGTTAAGTTTAGTAGTTGTATTATCAGTTTATTATGTTACGACACCTGATAATTTAAAAACAACGAGTTTTATGAACATGAATAATAGCACAAATACAGATTCATTAGACTCAACTCCTAAAGATACTAAGAAAACGGATTCTAAAACAGATACATCTAAACAAAACTCAGATACTTCTAAACAAAACGATAAAGAAACAGCTTCCAAAGAAAATTCTACTAGTGAAGTATTCTTAAAACAACGTATGGAACAAGAAGATCAAAGAAGTCAATTAATTGATGAATATAAAGCTACTGTTGACTCAGCAACTGCATCAGCACAAGAGAAGAGTGAAGCATTCACGAATATGAACGAACTTCAAAAATTAACTGCATTAGAATCAGATGTTGAATCTATGATTAAAGAAGCTGGCTATAAAGATGCACTAGTTCGTTCTGACAAAGATGAAGTAAAAGTAGATGTAACATCTGCAAAACCAAGTAGAAAAGCAGCGAATGACATTATTCAAATGACAAGAAGTGTCTTAGGTGAAAAATTAGTAGTTGTAAAATTCCAAGTTAAATAATTTGTTGAACAAAGCCAGTAGAATTCATTCTACTGGCTATCATTTTGTATAAAAGGTTTGACCAATTTTCCACAATAAATGAAGCCCCCGTGAGGTTATTTACTGTAACGAAAAATCAACTAAGTACCTATTTAGAAGAACATAATGTAAGTAATAGCCAAAATAAAAGGCTTCCCATTGTTTAAATCGCCTGTTGCCAGAGTGATTAACTACTGGCTCTTCATTTTTTTTAATAATCATATAAATAATTAATGTGAATTTTAGGATTATTCCTAATTCCTGTGCACTTTCTGTCTTTGGTTTTCCCTGTTATAATAGTTTATATTGAATTATTTTTGGTAAGGAATAATATATAAATATTCCTTGTAAAATAGCTAAAAATAATTAGGCATTACTTTGGTTAAAATAATTTGTTGAAAAGTTTAGTATTAGGTTATAAGATTAGACTATATGTCTTAAGGGGTGAACAGAATGAAAATTCATGAAATTAGAGAATTAATTAAGTTAATCGATCAATCAACAATAAATGAATTCGAATTTGAGGATAATGGTGCTATCGTTAAAATTAAAAAAGGTGGACAAACAACTGTTGTTACATCTGCTCCAGTTGTACACCAAGAGGTAGCTCCTGTTGTTACATCTGCTCCAGTTGCAACTTTAGAAAGACCAGTTGCTGCAGAAGTTGCTGCACCTGTAGTGGAAAAAGAAGATACAAGTAACTTACATAAAATTACATCACCGATGGTAGGTACTTTCTACGCATCTCCATCTCCTGATGCAAAAGAATACGTATCTATAGGTGATCGTATTAAAAACGATTCAATCGTTTGTATCGTTGAAGCAATGAAGTTATTTAATGAAATTGAAGCTGAAATTGAAGGCGAAATCGTTGAAGTTCTAGCTAAAAATGGTCAATTAGTAGAATACGGTCAACCATTATTCTTGGTAAAGGCCTAATATCTACAAAATTAACAGTACTTTACTAGAGAAGGTGAAGAAATGAAAAAGGTTTTAATAGCGAATCGAGGAGAAATCGCCATTCGTATTATTCGAGCATGTAAAGAATTAAACATTGAAACAGTTGCTATTTACTCTGAAGGAGATAAAGAAGCATTACATGTTCAAATGGCTGATGAAGCTTATTGTGTCGGTCCTAAATTATCAAAAGATAGTTATTTAAATATGACTAATATCATTAGTATTGCAAAATTAACTGGTTGTGACGGAATCCATCCTGGTTATGGTTTCTTATCAGAAAATGCTAGTTTTGCAGAATTATGTACAGAGTGCAATGTGAAATTCATTGGACCAACGGCTGATTCTATTTCTAAAATGGGTACAAAAGACGTTGCTCGTGAAACAATGAAAGAAGCAGGAGTACCAGTAGTACCTGGTTCACAAGGTATTATTCAAAGTGTTGAAGATGGTAAAAAGATTGCTGCAGAAATCGGTTATCCAGTTATTATCAAAGCTACAGCTGGTGGCGGAGGTAAAGGGATCCGTGTAGCAAAAGATGAAGCTGAACTTGAAAAAGGTATACAAATTACTCAACAAGAAGCTCAAACAGCTTTCGGTAATCCGGGTGTATATCTTGAAAGATACATTACAGATTTTAGACATGTTGAAATTCAAGTTTTAGCAGATGAACATGGTAATACGATTCATCTTGGAGAACGTGATTGCACAATTCAACGTCGTCTTCAAAAATTAGTAGAAGAAGCGCCATCTCCTGTCTTAGACGAAGAAACTCGTCAAAAAATGGGTCAAGCAGCTGTTCGTGCAGCTGAAGCAGTAAATTACTGGGGTGCAGGTACTGTTGAGTTTATTTATGAACCACATACTAAAAACTTCTTCTTTATGGAGATGAACACACGTATTCAAGTTGAGCATCCTGTAACTGAATATATTTCTGGTATTGATCTTATTAAGCAACAATTATTAATTGCTAAAGGTCATCCATTAAAAATGACTCAATCAGACGTGTCATTAAAAGGTTGGTCTATTGAATGTCGTATTAATGCAGAAAATCCAGATAAAAACTTCATGCCGTCTCCTGGTAAAATCAATTCGTATTTACCACCAGGTGGTCCGAATGTTCGTGTTGATTCTGCTGTATATAGCGGGTACACAATTCCGCCATATTATGATTCAATGATTGCGAAAGTTATCGTGCATGGCAAGACAAGAGAAGAAGCAATTGCTATAATGATAAGAGCACTTGAAGAATTTGTGGTAGAAGGAATTTACACAACAATTCCATTCCATTTAAATTTATTGCAAAATGAAATCTTCGTAAAAGGGAAGTATAATACTAAATTCCTTGAGGAGCATGCGCTTGTTAAAGGATAAAGTGGAGGGATCTGTATGAACGAAAATCAAATTTTAGAAATGGGTACTGCGACATTAGGTCGAGTAGAAATCGCACCTGAAGTAATCGAAGTAATTGCTGGTATTGCAGCTGCTGAAGTTGAAGGTGTTTCAAGCATGCGTGGAAACCTAGCATCTGGTATTTCTGAAATTATCGGTAAGAAATATCACGGTAAAGGTGTCCGAGTTGATTTATCAGAAGATCGAATTACAATCGATGTATACATTCTAGTTAAATTTGGTAAGTCAATCCCAACTGTAGCAGGTAATGTACAAGACAATATTCGTCAAGCATTATTAACGATGACAGGTCTTGAATTATCTGAAGTAAATGTTCACGTAGTAGGAGTTCAATTCGATACGAAACCTGAGCAGGAAGCTCCAATTGAACTTTAATCTTATAAAAAAGAGTCTCTATCTAATAGAGGCTCTTTTTTTGTTTTGCTAGATAAGAAGTAAGGACAGTCTTTGCAGTTCTTTCATTTTGGTGTATCCTTTGTCCGGTTCTTATGAACTGATTAAATATTTTGAAATGTGTTAAAATTTATTTATAAATGAAATAGAAAAAGGTGACAATATGATCTTAAATTTGAGCACAAATCGAACAAACTTACGGGAATTTGTTGAAAATGATTGGCAGCAAGTACATAAATATGCATCACAATTAGTTGTATGTCAATTTCAGCCATGGGGTCCAAATACGGAGAGTGAGACTAAGGAATTCATTCATAAAATACTAGAAGATATGAAGCAAATAAATAGGACTAGATTTGCATTTACAATAATAGAAAAGAAATCCGATGAATTAATCGGATCAATCGAGTTTAATATTAGGGATGAAATTAATCAAATAGGTGAAATAGGGTATATAATTCATCCGAACTATTGGGGCATGGGTTTTGCTAGTGAAGTTACTAAAGAAGTCATTTCATTTGGATTTAAAAATTTTAAGCTTCATCGAATATTTGCGACATGTGATGTTAGAAATATTGCATCAGCAAAAGTACTTGAAAAATGCGGATTAAATTTAGAAGGTAAAATGCGAGAAGATCTATTATTAAGAGACGGCTGGAGAGATACTTATTTATACAGCATACTGGAACATGAATGGCTTAGGAATCAGGAAGGACAGGAAAGATCATAAAATTTGGTATTAGTTGGAAAGTCTTTTTTATTTCCTGAAAATCTTTTGTACCCCCTTTAATCCCGCATTTTCTTAATCTATCTATTTGAATGTTCGTGTTTTCTTGTATAAATATTATTTTAAAGTAAGAAAAAGGAATTTTTTTTAAAAAAACACAAACATTAATCTGTTATTTTATTGGATTTTAAGTTAAAATGTAGAAAACAGTTTAAAGTATTGAGTTTGCTTAGAAACGTTAATAATAATAAAAATTAGAGTTAATACAGACAGTCGTTGGAACTTATTAAAAAAAGTGGTAAAATAACGTGTTACTATACAAAATTAGAATTCGTTATTACCTATGCAACGAATGATGAATTTAGCTTAAAGGAGTTTATTATTTTGATGAAACGTAGAAAAGCAAGGGAACTTGCATTACAAACATTATTCCAAATGGATTTAAGTGAAGCGAATGCTTCAGATGCATTAGAGCATGTATTAGAAGAAGCTGAAGAAAAACAAGATGCTTTTTTAGAGTCAATTGTAACAAATTTTGTTAGTCATAAAGAAGTGATTGACGAACAATTAGCTTCAAATATCGAAAGCTGGACGATTGATCGTTTAGGTAACGTTGATCGCAATATCCTTAGAATCGCTCTAGTAGAAATTACTTACTTAGAGGATGTTCCAAAAAGTGTAGCAATCAATGAAGCGATTGAAATTGCTAAAGTTTACGGTGATGATGATTCTAGTAAATTTATCAATGCGGTATTATCAAAATTCTAAATAGATAGATTGTTTATATGCATAGGGGGAAACTAAAATGGTAGCAACATTAATTAATGGTAAAGAAGTTTCAGTATCAATTCGTGAGGAATTAAAGAATGGTGTTTCAGAATTAAAAAATCAAGGTGTTACACCAGGTTTAGCAGTTGTTTTAGTTGGAAATAATTCTGCTTCAAGAACATATGTGAATTCGAAGCATAAAGCATGTAATGAATTAGGAATGTACTCTGAAGTAATTGAATTACCTGAAACAGTTACTGAAGATGAGTTATTATCCGTTGTAAACAAATTAAACGATGATGAGTCAATTCATGGTATTTTAGTTCAGTTGCCATTACCTGCTCATATCTCAGAAAAGAAAGTAATTGAAACAATTTCTCCATTAAAAGATGTTGATGGATTTCATCCAATTAATATTGGAAGAATGATGACGAATCAAGATTCATTACTACCTTGTACTCCTTTTGGTATATTAAAATTAATAGAAAATACAAATATTCCGATTAGTGGAAAACATGTCGTTGTTATTGGACGTAGTAATATTGTAGGGAAACCAGTTGGACAACTATTCTTAAATGAAAATGCAACGGTTACTTATACACATTCACGTACAACTAATCTAAAAAATATTACAAAGCAGGCTGATATTTTAATTGTTGCGATTGGTGTAGCGAAATTAATTACAGCTGATTATGTTAAAGAGGGAGCAATTGTGATTGACGTCGGAATGAATAGAGACGAAAATGGCAAATTATGCGGAGACGTAAATTTTGAAGATGTAAAAAATGTTGCTGGTTATATTACGCCTGTACCAGGTGGAGTAGGTCCAATGACAATTACAATGCTACTTCATAATACGTTAAAAGCAGCTTCTCAAATTGATAGTAAATTAAATTTGAGTACTAAACTTTAATCTTATTGCTTTGTAAGAATGAAAGAAGGGCTATGCATGACGGAAAAGCTACCAGTTACTGTTACCGCATTAACTAAATATTTAAAAGCAAAATTTCAAGCGGATCGTAATTTGCAAAATATACTTCTCCGTGGAGAAATCTCAAATTTTAAACGTCATTCATCTAGCGGTCATTATTATTTTACGTTAAAAGATGATGGTGCTAGAATTGCAGCGGTCATGTTTCAATCCTATAATGCAAATATCGCATTTCAACCAACCGATGGTATGCAGGTTATTGTACAAGGTGAAATAAATGTATACCCAGGATCTGGTAGCTATCAAATCTACATAAGAGACATGCAACCTGATGGGGTTGGCGGTCTCTTTGTAGCTTATGAACAATTGAAGAAAAAACTATTAGAAGAAGGACTCTTTGATCAGAAATTTAAGAAAAAGATTCCTTCTTTTCCTAGTGTAATCGGGGTTGTTACTTCACCAACCGGTGCTGCTGTTCGCGATATCATTACAACGATTCAACGAAGATACCCGATTGGGAAAATAGTTGTAATTCCGACCCTTGTACAAGGTGAAGGGGCGAAAGCGTCGATTGTGAAATCAATTGAAACAGCAGGTAAAATGAAAGAAATAGATGTGTTAATAGTCGGACGAGGCGGAGGATCAATTGAGGAACTCTGGGCATTTAACGAAGAAATAGTAGCGAGAGCGATCTTTGAATCAAAAATCCCAATCATTTCCGCTGTGGGTCACGAGACGGATACGACAATTGCTGATTATGTCGCTGATCTAAGGGCGCCTACACCAACTGCTGCAGCAGAATTAGTTTCGTTAAGCCAAAGAGAAATACTTGAGCAATTTACAGTTCGAAAATCAAGACTCAATAAAGCGATGGATACTATTATTGAACGAAAAAAAACGCAATTAAAGGCTGTTCAAGATGCTTATGTTTTTCGATATCCAAATTCACTTTTCCATCCAAAACAAGAGCAATTTGACCGCATTAATGAACGTTTACATACATCAATAAATGAAATTGTTAAGTCTAAAATAAACAAACATAAAGAACTAAATTCGTCTCTACTTATTCATCATCCAAGTAATAGAGTTCAGCTTGAAAAGCAAAAGCACCAGCAATTACATAATGCTTTACAAAAAGAATTTAATCGCCTAATTACCCAAAAGAAATTTGAAATGGAAAGAGTAGTTCATACACTAGATGCACTTAGCCCATTAAAAGTTATGGCCAGAGGTTATTCATTAGCATATAAAAATGATAACGAATTAATGAAATCGGTTAAACAAGCAAAAAGCGGAGACCGATTCCAATTACAAATGACCGATGGGAAATTAAATTGTGAAGTACTTGAAGTAAAAGGAGAGTGAATCAATTGTCACAAAATGAGCGTTCTTTTGAAGAAGCAATAAAAGAAATTGAAATGATCGTACAAAAATTAGAGCAAGGTGACGTACCACTTGAAAAAGCGATCGAATACTTTCAAGAAGGTATAAAACTATCTCAAATTTGTCAAGAGAAGCTTACTAAAGTTGAAAAACAAATGACTTCTATATTAAATGAACAGGGTGAACAAACTCCTTTTACTGTTGAGGAGGAATAATATGAACACTTTCAAAGATTTTATGGAGTATTCCAGTAGACTAGTAAATGATGAAATGATTAAATCGGTTGAAAGATTAAAAGCACCAGAAAAATTAAAAGAATCTATGTCCTATTCATTACAAGGTGGAGGGAAAAGAATTAGACCTCTTTTACTTTTCGCAACGCTAGATGCATTTGGTAATGACCCATTAATAGGGATAAAACCTGCATGTGCTTTAGAAATGATTCATACTTATTCATTAATTCATGATGATTTACCATGTATGGATGATGATGATTTTCGAAGAGGAAAACCGACTAATCATAAAGTATTTGGCGAAGATCTTGCGGTATTAGCAGGTGATGGCTTATTGACATACGCATTTAAATTAATTACGGAAATGAATGATTTTCATGTGTCTGATCAAGTGAAGCTACAATTAATTAGTGAATTAGCGATTGCTGCAGGTCCTGAAGGTATGGTTGCTGGTCAGGTAGCAGATATGGAAGGTGAAAGTAAAGAGCTTAGTGGAGAAGAATTGCAATATATCCATGAAAGAAAAACGGGGAAAATGCTAATGTATCCAGTTATTGCAGGTGCAATTATTTCAAAAGCAACAGCCGAACAATTATCTCACCTAACGCAATTTGCTTATAAACTCGGTATCGCATTTCAAATACAAGATGATATTTTAGACGTAATAGGTGATGAAGAAGTACTTGGTAAGCCAGTTGGTAGTGATATAGAAAATGATAAAACTACTTATGTTAAGCTGTATTCAGTCGAGGGTGCTAAAGAAAGGCTTCATACATTTATTACTGAAGCTAAACAACATGTTCGAGCATGTGGGATTAAAGATGACTACTTAATCTCAATTTGTGATTTTGTTGAAAATCGCAGTTTTTAAACTTTGATTATGTAATTAATTCCATGTCCATTGAATAGATTTATTCATTTATGTATAATGTAACTACTTAATAATCGCTAATGATGTTAATAAAATATACAGAAATGTAGGCCGTTAACACATATGTGCTAGCGGCTTTCTTTTCATTTTGCAAATAAATTATTCATAATTTTGTTCTATAAAAATAAAAAACATTAAACAGATTTTAATAAAAATGGTATTATGATACATGGTGTTAAGAGTTAGTCATTTAAGAAACTAGCGTTTAACTACAAGTATGGTAAAATCATTTTATAGATAAAATTACATAATAATGAATTATTTATATAGATTTAACATCTAGGAAGGTGAGTGATCCAAGATGGATCTTACGACAATTGAAAATCCGAGCTTTTTAAAAAATAAAACGAACGGTGAATTAGAAGTATTAAGTGAAGAAATTCGTAAATTTCTTATTCAACAGCTTTCTGAGACAGGTGGTCATATTGCGCCAAATTTAGGAGTTGTTGAATTAACGATTGCATTACATAAAGTCTTTAATTCGCCTAAAGACAAATTTTTATGGGATGTAGGACATCAATCGTATGTTCATAAAATATTAACTGGTCGCGCAAAAGAATTTACAACACTTAGACAATTTAAAGGATTATGTGGCTTTCCTAAGCGAAATGAAAGTGAGCATGATGTATGGGAAACTGGACACAGTTCGACTTCACTATCTGCGGCAATGGGGATGGCTATTGCTAGAGATATTAAAAAAACTGGTGAATACATTATTCCGATTATCGGAGATGGTGCATTAACTGGTGGGATGGCTCTTGAAGCAATGAATCATATTGGACATGAACAAAAAGATGTCATCGTTATTTTAAATGATAATGAAATGTCTATAGCTCCGAACGTAGGTGCTTTACATAGCATTTTAGGAAGGTTGAGAACAACTGGGAAATACCGTTGGGCTAAAGGTGAACTTGAAGGTGTGATCAAAAAAATTCCTGGAATCGGGGATAAACTATCAAGTACATCAAAAAAATTAAAAGATAGCCTTAAATACTTAGTTACACAGGGAATGTTTTTTGAGGAGATGGGTTTCACTTATTTTGGACCAGTTGATGGTCATAATTTTGAAGACTTATTTGAATCCCTTGAATATGCCAAGAAAACTAAAGGCCCGGTAATAGTACATGTACTAACGAAAAAAGGAAAAGGATATAAGCCAGCAGAAAGTGATGATATTGGAACTTGGCATGGCACAGGTCCTTATAAAGTAGAATCTGGGAAGTTAATTAAGCCGGATAAAGCACCTCCAGCTTGGAGTAAACTTGTTAGTGATACTGTATTAAAATTAGCACTAAAAGATGAGCGAATCGTAGCGATTACTCCTGCAATGCCAGTCGGTTCAAAATTGGAAAATTTCCAAGCTCAATTACCTGACCGAATTTTTGATGTCGGTATTGCAGAGCAGCATGCGGCAACAGTAGCAGCTGGTTTAGCAACGCAAGGAATGAAGCCGTTTTTAGCAATTTATTCAACATTCCTTCAAAGAGCATACGACCAAGTGTTACATGATATTTGTAGACAAAATTTAAATGTATTCATTGGAATCGATCGTGCAGGTTTAGTAGGTGCAGACGGTGAAACTCATCAAGGTGTGTTTGATATTGCCTTCCTACGTCATATACCAAATTTAGTTTTAATGATGCCTAAAGATGAGAATGAAGGACAACATATGGTAAACACTGCAATTCAATACGACGATGGTCCAATTGCGCTACGTTTCCCTAGAGGGAATGGTATCGGCGTACCAATGGATGAGCAATTAAAAGAAATTCCGATTGGATCATGGGAAGTATTAAGAGAAGGTTCTGATGCAGTTATCTTAACGTTTGGAACAACAATTAAAATGGCAATGGATGCAGCGGATGATTTAGAGAAAGAAAATATTTCTGTTAAAGTAGTAAACGCAAGATTTATTAAACCAATGGATACTGCAATGTTAAATGATATCTTTAAGGACGGAAAACCGATTTTAACGATTGAAGAAGCAGTATTACAAGGTGGTTTTGGAAGTGCTGTTTTAGAATTTGCAAGTTCAAATAATTTTCAAAACGTCCGCGTAGAACGTATAGGTATACCGGATTTGTTTGTTGAACACGGTGATGTTGATAAGTTACTTGATGAAATTCATTTAACAAAAGATGAATCGGTTAAGAAAATCCGTGAAATGGTTTGTAATAAATAAGAGGATGACATTTAAATGGCAAAAAAGGAACGAGTAGACGTACTTTTAGTAGATCGTGGTTTAATCGAAACACGTGAAAAAGCTAAACGAGCAATTATGGCAGGACTTGTCTATACAAACGAACAAAGATTAGATAAGCCTGGAGAAAAAATAGATATTGAACTCCCTTTACAAATTAAAGGTGAAGTTATGCCTTATGTAAGCCGTGGAGGATACAAATTAGAAAAAGCTATAAACACATTCGATCTATCAGTTAAAGATAAAATTATGATTGATATTGGTTCTTCGACAGGTGGATTTACGGATTGTGCACTTCAAAATGGGGCAAAAAAATCATATGCTCTTGATGTTGGATACAATCAACTTGCCTGGAAATTAAGGCAAGATGAACGTGTTGTTGTAATGGAACGAACAAATTTTCGTTATGTTAAACCAGAAGATTTAATTGAAGGTTTACCTCAATTTGCTTCAATTGACGTATCCTTTATTTCGTTACGTTTGATTTTACCAGTCTTAAAAACATTATTAGTACCTTCAAGTGATGTTGTCGCGTTAATAAAACCACAATTTGAAGCCGGTAGAGAGCAAGTTGGTAAAAAGGGGATTGTACGCGATCCAAAAGTGCATGAACAAGTGATCGAAATGATGATCGATTTTGCGCTTCGCCAAGGATATGATATAAAAGCTTTAACTTTTTCTCCAATAACTGGTGGAGACGGTAATATTGAATTTTTAATTCATCTTCATTGGGAAGGTTCAAAGGAAATTGGAAATAGCGAGTTAAATCGATTACCAATGGAAATTGTAAATGAAGCACATACTGAATTAAAGAAGGTAAAATAATAAAAAGGAAACCAAATAGGTTTCCTTTTTCTCCTTTTTTCAAATTAAGGTAAAAAAATTATGCTAAAAAATGCATTTTATGAAAACGTTTAAAAAAATATATACAATAACGAGTAGATTAGATAAGATATTCTTTAAGTAAGATATTTGTCGGAATTTGCAAAGAGGTGTATTATGAATAAAGGTCAGCGTCATATAAAAATACGAGAAATTATCGCAAAAAATGAAGTAGAAACACAAGATGAATTAGTACAATCACTAAGAGACTTAGGGTTTAAAGTAACCCAAGCAACGATTTCACGTGATATAAAAGAACTACATTTAGTAAAAGTACCGTTATCTGATGGTCGATATAAATATAGCTTACCTGCAGATCAACGATTTAATCCGTTACAAAAATTAAAAAGACTTTTAATTGATTCATTTATTAAAATTGATAGTTCAAGTCATTTAATTGTAATGAAAACATTGCCTGGTAATGCAAATGCAGTTGGTGCATTAATTGATCATTTAGATTGGTCAGAAATTATGGGTACAATCTGTGGTGATGATACGATCTTAATCATTTGTCGTACACCTGTAGATGCTGAGGATTTAAAAGAAAAATTTATTGACATGCTTCAATAGGAGAATGGTTTTAAAAAGAGGAGAGAAACTCATTGTTATCTGAAATTATCATTAAAAATTTTGCAATCATTGAGGAAGTTTCCATTTCATTTGAAAAGGGTTTAACTGTACTAAGTGGTGAAACAGGAGCGGGGAAGTCGATTATAATTGACGCTATCGGTCTGTTACTTGGTGGTCGTGGATCTGCAGAATTCGTAAGATATGATACTGAAAAAGCAGAAATTGAAGGCTTATTTCATATCGAAAATGAGAATCATCTAATTTATTCAAGATGCAGAGAATTAGGCTTTGACATTGAAGATGAAATGATTATTTTAAAAAGAGATATTACTTCATCTGGTAAAAGTGTATGCCGCATCAATGGGAAATTAGTGACAACTTCTATACTTAAGGAAATTGGTGGTTTACTTGTTGATATTCATGGGCAACATGAGAGCCAAGATTTAATGGACCAAGAACATCATTTACCGATGTTACAACAATATGATGAAAAAGCAATTGCTCCTTTGTATACTGAATATCAAAATATTTTTAATAACTATACAGACTTAAAAAAACAGTTAAAGCAATTAACTGAAAATGAACAACAAATGGCTCATAGGTTGGATTTAATTCAATTCCAGCTAACTGAAATACAAAATGCGAATTTGCAAGAAAATGAAGACGATCAGCTGATGGAAGAAAGACTCAAAATTTCTAATTTTGAACGTATTTATAAGTCTTTAGTTGAAGCATATCAAGGTTTATCCCAGGATGGATCAGGATTAGATTCGGTCAGGTCGAGTATGTATTCTTTAGAGTCAGTAACGAATATCGATAATGACATTAAAGAAATGCATGAAGGAATCAGTAGTAGCTATTACTTATTAGAGGATATATCGTATCGATTACGTGATGCTATCGAACAAATGGAATATGATCCAAATAGATTAAACGAAATTGAAACTCGTTTAAGTGAGATCTCTATGTTAAAAAAGAAATATGGGCACAGTGTTGCTGATATCTTAAAATACGCAGAAGATATCGAACAAGAGTTGGATACTATTCAGCATAAAGATATGCATATCGAGAAGTTACAAAAAGACTTAGATAATGTGAAAATCAAGCTAATTAAAGCTGGTAAGACTCTTTCAAATAAAAGAAAAGAATTAGCAATCAAATTAACTGCTGATATACATAAAGAATTAAAAGAGCTTTATATGGAAAAAACAACCTTTGAAATTATGTTTGATGTTGAAGAAGGACAAGAATCAGATCCAATTATAGATGAACAACATATTAAGTTTAAAAAAGATGGCTTTGATTTTGTAGAGTTTTATATTTCAACAAACCCAGGTGAGCCTTTAAAGCCATTAGCAAAGGTTGCATCTGGCGGAGAACTGTCAAGGATGTTCCTAGCCTTAAAGAGCATTTTCACGAAGCATCAGGGGATTACGTCAATTATATTTGATGAAGTTGATACAGGGGTTAGTGGAAGAGTAGCGCAAGCAATAGCGGAAAAAATACACAAGGTATCCATTGATTCTCAAGTTCTGTGTATAACTCATTTACCACAAGTTGCTTCTATGGCAGATACGCATTTATTTATCGCCAAATTAATTGATGGAAATCGAACGAAAACTTCTGTTACACCATTACGAAATGATCAAAAAATTAATGAAATTGCAAGGATGATCGCTGGAGTTGAAATTACAGATGTAACGATTCAACACGCTAAAGAATTGATCGATCAGGCAGCTTCTGCAAAATACCAATCTCAATGAACATAAAGAGAATGTTTAATGATGGAAATTTTTTTCTATACATTAAATATTCTCTTTTTTTTATGGGAATTATTGATAAATTAGTAATTGGAAAATGCTAAATGAAACATACTAATACAACATTATACGTTAAAGAATCTATCATATTTTTACAATCATATTTTGCTTTTGCAAAGCTAACATTAACTACATAGCCACGAATTAAAAAAATGAAATTTGGCGCTAAGGAGAGTGATTCGCTTGTGAAAAATATAAATGTTCATCGAATAATAAAAATTCTTCTCCTTTTATTTATAGTTGGTATTGGCGTGTTTAATATAAATCAAAATAATGTGTTTTCATCTACCATAAAAAATAAGGATCAACAAGAAATTGTTAATGTAGCACTTGGTATGAATGAATTACCAAGTAAAAAGGTAGATGTTAAAGTATTAAACAGTTTAAGAATAATACCAGGGGGACAGTCAATAGGAGTAAAACTTAACTCAGTAGGTGTCTTAGTCGTTGGACATCATTTAGTAAATACTAGTTCGGGACAAAAGTCTCCAGGCGAAATTGCCGGAATTAAAGTTGGAGACATGATAATAAAAATGAATGGTAAACAAATCGAAAAAATGTCAGATGTATTACCGTTTATTCAAAAAGCAGGAAAGTATGGTAAACCTATAAAAATCACTGTAAAACGCGAGGGCAAGTATTACACAAAAATGTTACAACCTATTCGGGACCAAGGTCATAATAGCTATCGAATTGGATTATATATAAGAGATTCTGCTTCTGGTATTGGCACGATGACATTCATTGAACCTAATTCATTAAAATATGGTGCACTAGGACATGTTATCTCTGATAGCGATACGAGAAAAGCCATTGAAGTAGAAGATGGACATATCGTCTATTCAACAGTGACTGCAATTGAAAAAGGTGCAGATGGCTCACCAGGAGAAAAAATAGCACATTTTGCTTTAGATCGTGGAACGATTGGTAATATCACTTCAAATAGTCCATTTGGCATATTCGGTAAAGTTAACAATAAAATAGACAATGGGATCATGTCACAACCATTACCAATTGCATTATCAAATGAAGTGAAAAAAGGTCCTGCTAAAATACTAACCGTAATACATGATAATAAAGTAGAAGCATTTGACATAGAAATAGTAAGCAGTATTCAACAAAAATTCCCTTCCACTAAAGGAATTATTTTAAAGGTTACTGATAAACGTTTACTTAAAGAAACTGGCGGTATTGTACAAGGAATGAGCGGCTCACCAATCATTCAAAATGGAAAATTAATCGGAGCAGTTACACATGTTTTTGTAAATGATTCGACTAGTGGATATGGGGTTCATATTGAGTGGATGCTTGATGAGGCTAAAGTCCCGATTTATGATTATCAAAATAAAAAGGCTTCTTGATTTAAAAAATACACCTATCAAATTATGTAGGTGTATTTTTTATGTTTATTTATACTTCAGAATGCTCGATTTTTGTAATGAGTTATCTTCCTACTCGTCACTTCTTTAATAGCGCTCAAAGGGCTACATTGCATCTCTCATAAGTGTTAAGTATCCTTTGGAAGTAAAGCTCATTATATGGATAGCACAGAAAATACTCAAAAATACCCTTTCCCTTTATGAATTGATTTCAACACTGATCATACAATTATTAAATATTTTGTAGTGTATTTTGTTAAAAATAAGTCAAAAAAGGAAAAAAATGGTAGTATATTATTAGCAACATCGAAAGATTAAAAAAATTTTAATGTGGAGGAAAGTTGATATGACGCTTAATGTTACAGAATTGTAAATTTATATTAAAAATTATAAATTTACATACTATTTCATTTTTTATATAATGAATTATATGTAGAATTCGACTTAATACATAGTAGTTTTTAACGCAATAGTCGAATGCTAGAAGAAATTGAAGAAAACTATCTATATTAATAAAAATATTCAGAATTTATAATAAAAACAGGAAATAAATTTTTATTGTCGAAATTATCGGTAATAAGTAATGAAAATTCACTATAGAGGATGTAGGGAGGAACGGGCGTGGAGAAAATTAAAGTATTATTAGTTGATGATAATAAAGAACTTGTTATTATGTTAGAAAACTACATTAACGCACAAACAGATATGGAAGTGGTTGGGGTTGCGTTTAATGGACAAGACTGCTTACCTCTAGTGAAGGATAAAAAGCCAGATGTACTAGTCCTAGATATTATTATGCCACATTTAGATGGATTAGCGGTTTTAGATCGTTTACGCGCTGGCTTAGTTGAAAAAATTCCAAACGTTATTATGCTAACAGCATTTGGTCAAGAGGATGTTACTAAAAAAGCTGTTGACCTTGGTGCATCATATTTTATCTTAAAACCATTTGATATGGAGCATTTAATCAGCAATATCCGTCAAGTAGTTGGAAAGGGTAGTGCGGTAACTAAACGTAATGCACCTTCTTTAGTTTCTAATTACGAAAGCAAGCCACGTAACTTAGATGCTAGTATCACAAGTATCATCCATGAAATTGGGGTACCTGCTCATATTAAAGGATATATGTACTTACGTGAAGCGATTTCAATGGTATATAACGATATTGAGCTTCTAGGTTCAATTACAAAAGTTTTATATCCAGATATCGCTAAAAAGTTTAATACAACAGCTAGCCGAGTTGAACGTGCAATTCGACATGCGATTGAAGTAGCTTGGAGCCGTGGAAATATCGATAGTATTTCTACATTATTTGGTTATACTATTTCAATGTCAAAGGCAAAACCAACAAATTCAGAATTTATTGCAATGGTTGCTGATAAATTACGTTTAGAACATAAAGCATCTTAATTTATTTTTATAACTAATTATTCAGAAAATTAAATCCCGATTAACTTCTAATAGTGATTCCACAGACATTTCTCTTAGCGAATAACTTCTTATGAGATCTTCGGTACTTTTTCGCATTAGCAATTATATTATTTGTAAAAAGGAAACGTTGTCTATTGTAGACAACGTTTTCATTTGTTTTTGAAAAACAACCATGTCAATTAAATTACCAATTTTTCGTAAAAGGAGTAGAGTGATGTTGATTTCCACTACAGGATGCTCGCTTTCCATGGGGCNNTCTTTAGCCTTCCCGCTAATCCCATAGGAGTCGAGCATCCCTTTTGTTCCAATCAACTTTTTCATCAAAAAATGGCTGCGATAAACCCTTATCAGATAGCTTTTACTTAGAGTCACCTAACTATTGTATATTAATCAGCTTGTAGGTCAATTGATATTGAACATTTATTAAACTAAACAATCGAAATTGTTTTCTAAAAATAGTTCTTTAACTTCTAATAAAATCATTACTAATGTTATTGGAATCATGAAATTGCTCAAACATATTAACATTTAAAACCTTGATAGATCATCCAAAAAATGATAATTTCATCATTAAATAAATGTTCACATTACTACATCAATGAAGGAACAATATTTTATATGAATTTTCTTAACGACAGTGAAAAATAGTATCCATTAAATTTATATTTTATAAAAATTAGTTTGCCTAATAATTTTTAGTATGCTATAATATTCACTGCGCCACTGAAAGGTTTAGATACACGATATTATTACTACGAAATTTGGGAGAAAATTGGACGTATTCCATGACGCGTCAGCTATTTCAACCTTATTTAAAAATGAGTAGTAGTGTCTGTTAGTGAAGATTGTTGTGAAACAAGCTGCCTAATGGAACGGCCCTGGAGCCGAATTGCGAAAGAGAGGTAGGGCTTTCGCCAATAGACAACAATTTTTAAATTTAAATAACTAACATATATATTACAAAGGCTATTCGTATACGTTGTACGAATAGCCTTTTTCCATTCGTAAAATAATCTGATGAATTGAAGATACAAATAAAAAAGATAGGACATACCAATATGGTTGTCCTATCACTTTGTAGTTTTAATTAAAATATGAATACAATCGTAAAAACAATCGCTACAATAAAACGATAAACTGCAAAACCTGTTAGTTTTACTTTCTCTAATAATTTTAGGAAGGAAACGATCGCAAGTAATGCAACTACGAATGCAGTGATGAATCCAGTTGCGAATAATGGTAGATCTGAAGCACTTAAAATATCGATATTTTTAACAAAATCTAATCCACTTGCTGCAATCATCATTGGTACTGCTAAAATAAAAGTAAATTCTGCAGAAGTTTTTCGATCTAATCCAAATAATAATCCCCCAGCTATTGTAGAGCCTGATCGTGAAAATCCTGGCCATAAAGCTAGCATTTGGAAGCAACCAATAATAAAAGCTTGTTTATATGAGATGTGATCTAAATCAGATGATTTAGGATGTTTAGAAACTTTTTCAGCAACAATTAATAAAATACCGCCTGCTACTAATCCGATTACAACAGTTTTAGGTGAGAATAAAACATCTTTAATGAAATCATGGAATATAAGCCCTACAATCCCGGCTGGAATAGCACCGATAATAATATGAATTAAGTTGAGGTTCGTTTGTCTATAACCATCTGATTTAACCCCTAGTACTGACCATAGTCGTTTCCAAAAAACAACAACTACTGCTAGAATTGAACCGAGTTGAACAATTACTTCAAAAAATGAAGCTTTCTCTCCTGTGAAATTTAATAAATCAGCAACTAAAATCATATGACCAGTAGAAGAAACCGGTAAAAATTCTGTTAATCCTTCTACCATCCCCATGATCAAACCAATTAACCAATCAGGTAACATTTAAAAATACCTCCATAAATACTTTTCGTTATAAAATATACACAATACATTACATTTTACTTGAAAACTAATTAATATGAAAGGAAGTTTAAATTAAAATTAGCTCATAATTGTTAATTATTTGTACAATTTTACATAAAAATGTAATTTAGGATTAAATTTAATAAAAAAGGTGCAAAAAAAGAAGTAGAAAAACTACTTCTGCTTACATTTACTATTTAGATTCATTATTCTCAGAAGCTTCTTCGCTTTTAGACAAATCTAATTCCATCAACTTTTTCATTAATATATGCTGTGGCATATGCATAATTTGTTCTAAAGGAACGTTTAACTTCTTAGAAAGTAAAATTGCCGTTTCAGGCGAAATTTGCAATGGTCGCATAATAATCCTCCTTAGTTTCGTAAAATTAGTATACAATAAGAAAAAGAAGAAAGTACATATTTTCTCAACAAGGGGGGAATTTGAGTGGTTGATATTATTGGTCATAGAGGTGCTGCAGGAACCTACCCAGAAAATACAATGGTTTCTTTTATGGCATGTGAAGATTTAGGGGCAGACGGAATAGAGTTAGATGTACACTTATCAAAAGATGGTGAAATCGTTGTAATTCATGATGAAACAATAAATCGTACAACTAACGGTAAAGGTTTCGTTAAAGATTATTCTTTAGCTGAATTAAAGCAATTTGACGCAAGCTATCGATTTAAACGTCAATTTAAAGGATGCACGATCCCTACTTTAAAAGAAGTATTTGATTGGGCAAAAGGAAATAACTTTAGTATCAATGTTGAATTGAAAAATGATAAAATCGAATACCATGGACTTGAGGAACGAGTAATAAATTTAATCCGTTCATATGAGTATGAAAAAAGAATCGTTTTATCTTCCTTTAACCATAAAAGTATGCTTAAATTCCACTTGATGGCACCGGATATTGAAACAGCAGTTCTGTTTAATAGAAGAAGTAAAGAACCTTGGAAGATTGCTGAAGATTATAAAGCAAATGCAATTCATCCTAATTATCGTATAATTACTGATGAACAAATAGAAGAAACGATGGAACATCACATAGCCGTAAGACCGTATACAATCAATGAACCAGCTGTTATGAAACGATTATTTGAAGTTAAATGTACGGCGATTATTACTGACTATCCAGAGCTAGCTTTCCAAGTCAGAAGTCAACTTCTTAGTAAATAAAAAAAGTGCTCTCATCAGCACTTTTTTTGTTTTGTTATTTATCTTTTGGTTTTAATGAGACCCTAAGTTAAACTCTCACAAAACTTATCTTTTTAAAAATCTGCCTTGAACTTTGTTTCGTTTACGATCTCTAAATAAGACAAAGCTTCCGACTAAATAAAAACCGACTCCTAATGAAACAAGTCCGATTAATAATTGCAATGGAAGATTTGGAATGCCAAAAGAATGGATTAGAAATACCGTATCACGAAGTAATTTAATTCCGATAACTGCTAAAGCTATTGGTACAACAATCACAACGAATGCTAACATACGTGTAAATGATTCTTTCATGTTTATTAATTCCTCCGATAAAAGTAACAATAAATTTACGAAATTCTCTTTCTTCATAATCTTATACAAGGATAGTGTTGTCAAGACTTATAAAACATTTGAAATAGACGAAAGAATGACTTTATATATATAATAGTCTAATGTGTTTAATAATTTGTTGAAATTAGTAGGTGAACTAAGATGAAACAAAACGTAATGATCGTTGGAATGGGAACTGGAGGTACAGCTGTTTTAAAACTTCTATCACATTCTGATTTATTTCATGTTGTTGCAGTAGTAGATATGATAAAAGAGGCTAAAGGTTTAGAATTTGCTAAAAGCTTACATATTCCAATACTAAAGGATTGGAAGTCTAATTTAAACGAAGAGATTGATGTTGTCATTAATACTACTGGAGATGAAACCATATACCAGGAAATAATCGAGTTTAAAGCTAAGAATACTTTAGTGATTCCAGGTTCTGTTGCAAAAATGATATCTGATCTTGTTCAAGAAAAAGAATCACTTTTTAATTTAATCAATAATAAAAAAAGACAACAAGAACTAATTTTGGACAACACTCATGATGGGATGATTGTTGTTGATAAATGGGGAAAAATTCTTTTATTTAATCGCTCTGCAGAAAGAATGTTACATACTGATAAAGATGCTGCGATTGGTAGGTATATATTGGATGTTGTCCCAACTAGTAAATTACCTCGGGTTCTTCAAACGAAAAAGAAGGAAATTAATCAAGAGCATATTTTAATTAATGGAAGTAAGATTTTTACGACTCGAATTCCAATCTTTCGAGAAGATGGTGAACTTGAAGGTGCAATTTCTGTTTTTAAAGATGATACTGAAGTAATCGATTTAGCAGAAGAGGTTACAAATTTAAAAGAAGTTTATAGCATGCTTGAAGCAGTCATTCAAAGTTCGGATGAAGCAATTTCAGTTGTAGATGAAAAAGGAAATGGAATTATTATTAATCCGGCATACACAAGACTGACTGGACTATCAAGTGAACAAGTACTAGGTAAACATGCAACGATTGATATTGCTGAAGGTGAAAGTGTTCATTTAAAAGTGTTGAAAACAAAACAAGCAGTTCGTGGAGTACGCATGAAAGTCGGAAAGCAAAATCGTGATGTACTAGTTAATGTAGCTCCAGTAATTGTAGACGGAGAATTAAAAGGCAGTGTTGGAGTAATTCATGATGTTTCAGAAATTTCACAGTTAACGAATGAATTACATAGAGCACGTCAAATTATTAGAACATTAGAGGCAAAATATTCATTCGAGGATATAGCTGGTGAATCTGAAGGAATCAGTTTAGCGATCATGCAGGCTAAATTAGCTGCGAGCACTCCTGCTACGGTTTTACTACGTGGGGAATCTGGAACAGGAAAAGAATTGTTTGCTCACGCGATTCATAATGAAAGCGATCGCAAATATAATAAATTCGTTCGTGTGAATTGTGCTGCGATTTCTGAAACTTTATTAGAAAGTGAATTATTTGGTTATGAAGAAGGTGCTTTTTCTGGCGCGAAACGTGGTGGGAAAAGAGGACTTTTTGAAGAAGCTAATAATGGTAGTATTTTCTTAGATGAAATTGGAGAATTATCACCTGCGATGCAAGCCAAACTATTAAGGGTCCTACAAGAGAAAGAAATAAGACGTGTTGGTGGGACAAAGTCTATTCCTATAAATGTGCGAGTGATTGCTGCGACGAATGTTCATCTCGAGGAAGCAATCATTGAAGGAAAGTTTCGAGAAGATCTTTATTATCGGTTAAATAAACTTCCTATTATTATTCCTGCGCTAAAGGATCGAATTGAAGATATTTTACCAATTGGCGAAAGGTTATTAGCAAAAATTAATCAGGACTACGGTCGAAATGTTGAGGGGATCTCTTTATCAGCATTAAATAAATTAAAAAGTTACAATTGGCCTGGTAATGTTAGGGAATTGGAAAATGTGCTAGGTAGAGCAGTTATATTTATGAAATTTAATGAAAAGCAAATCTTACCGGAACATTTATCAGCGATTGTACAAGTTAAGCAAGAACAAACTGTTCATCATAACGAAGTTCATACTGAAGAAATAAGCTCCCTTGATGAAATGGTTATAAATTATGAAGGTGAAATTATTGAAAAGATATTAATGAAAAATAATGGCAATAAAACAAGGTCAGCAAAAGAGCTTGGAATATCAGTAAGGAATTTGTATTATAAATTGGAAAAATACCACACTGCAAAAAATAGCACGCAATAATTTGCGTGCTATGAACATTTTTGCATACAATTACTGTCATTTTTCAAAATATTGTTGTAGAATAGATTTATTGGTGTTACTAGTACCTGGTACTAGAATGTTGGTTATGTAAGGCTTTTCAACTATTTTTAAAATAGTTTTATCCTTTTTGGAAAGTTGGCACGCAAATTGCTTTATATAGTGCAGGGGGATGAAAGGAAGGGCTTTCAATGAATTTAACAGATATAATGTTACGTGCGAAAAATCATTCTAGGCAAACTGTTGCTGTAGCTGTAGCTGAGGACTTCGAAGTAAAAGAAGCAGTTTCAATTGCGTTAGATAATGATTTAGCAAACTTTTTACTTTTCGGAAACGAGCAAGCGATCTATGAAATGTATGAAGATTTATTAAAAAACGAACAATTTGCAGAAAGACTAAAAATTGTTCATACTCATTCAAACAAAGAGGCTGCTAAAAGTGCAGTTGTAGCTGTTCGCTCTGGTGAAGCTTCAATTGTAATGAAAGGTAATCTTTCATCTTCAGTTCTTCTAAAGGAAGTATTGAACAAAGAATATGGTTTAAGAGATAAAAGTGTTTTATCACATGTTGCAATATTCGATGTACCAGGTAGAGAAAATGCAGTAATCGTAACAGATGCTGCGATGAACATAGCACCTACGTTAGATCAAAAGGTGAAAATTATTGAAAACAGTGTTGAAATTGCAAGGAAAGTAGGAATAGAAACCCCTAAAGTTGCTGTACTAGCAGCTGTTGAAGTAGTAAATCCTGCAATGCAAGCAACACTAGATGCAGCATCATTAACTGTCATGAATACAAGAGGACAAATTAAAAATTGTATTGTTGATGGACCATTAGCGCTTGATAATGCCATTTCTGTTGAAGCAGCTAAACATAAAGGCTTAACTGGAGAAGTTGCTGGGCAAGCTGATATTTTATTAGTACCGACAATAGAAACTGGAAATATTTTATATAAATCTTTAGTCTTTATGGCTAACTCAGAAGTGGCTGCACTTATTGCTGGAGCAAAGGCACCGATTGTTTTAACATCGCGTTCTGACTCTGCAATGACAAAATTATATTCATTAGCATTAGCTATATGTAATTCTAAAAACTAAACTTACACATTTTAAGGGAGCTGTTATTACATGGAAATCTTCAAATACTTAGAAACTTATGACTATGAGCAAGTTGTTTTCTGCCAAGATAAAGAATCAGGATTAAAAGCAATTATTGCGATCCACGATACTACATTAGGTCCAGCTTTAGGTGGAACAAGAATGTGGACTTACGAATCAGAAGAAGCTGCAATTGAAGATGCTCTACGTTTAGCAAAAGGTATGACTTATAAAAATGCTGCTGCTGGCTTAAACTTAGGTGGAGGAAAAACTGTAATCATCGGTGATCCACGTAAAGATAAAAACGAAGCAATGTTCCGTGCATTTGGTCGTTATATCCAAGGCTTAAATGGTCGATATATTACTGCTGAGGACGTAGGTACTACTGTTGCTGATATGGATTTAATCCACGAAGAAACTGATTATGTAACTGGTATTTCACCATCATTCGGTTCTTCAGGTAATCCATCTCCAGTTACTGCATTTGGTGTTTACCGTGGTATGAAAGCTGCTGCAAAAGAAGCGTTTGGTACTGACAGCTTAGAAGGTAAAAAAGTTGCAATCCAAGGTGTTGGTAATGTTGCTTACAGCCTTTGCGAGTACTTACATGAAGAAGGCGCTCAATTAATCGTAACTGATATTAATAAAGAAGCTGTACAACGTGCAGTAGAAGCATTTGGCGCTACAGCAGTAGATCCAGATGATATTTATGGAGTAGAATGTGATATTTATGCACCATGTGCTTTAGGTGCAACAATTAATGATAAAACTATCCCACAATTAAAAGCGAAAGTTATTGCAGGTTCTGCAAATAACCAATTAAAAGAAACTCGTCATGGTGATTTAATCCATGAATTAGGTATCGTTTATGCTCCTGACTATGTAATCAACTCTGGTGGAGTAATCAACGTTGCTGATGAGTTATACGGATATAACTACGACCGTGCAATGAAAAAAGTTGAAGGCTTATACGATAACATTGCAAAAGTTATTGAAATTTCAAAACGTGACGGTATTCCAACTTATTTAGCTGCAGACCGTTTAGCTGAAGAGCGTATTGCTACAATGGCAAAATCTCGTAGCCAATTCTTATCAAATGGTCACAACATCTTAAGCAGAAGATAATTGACCGAATAAAATTTAATTAACATTCCTTTATTTTTTAGATGGAAAGAAAGAGTGAAGTAATAGTACCTCTTTCTTTCTAGTTATAAAGGTAAGGTAAACTTAGAAGGGAGAGTGTTGACAATGCATCGTATTTTAGTAATTAATCCTGGCAGCACATCCACAAAGGTTGGTGTATTTGATGATGAAAAACCAATTTTTGAACAAACAATACGCCATGACGATGAAGAATTAAATAAATACAAAACAATAATTGATCAATATGAATTTAGAAAAAATGTTATTTTAGAGGTATTACACAAAGAAGGCATTAACATTTCTAAATTAAGTGCAGTTTGTGGTCGAGGTGGACTACTTAGACCAATCGAAGGTGGAACTTATGCAGTAAATGAAATCATGTTAGAAGATTTGAAAATTGGTTATAGTGGCCAGCATGCTTCAAATCTTGGTGGAATCATTGCTAATGAGATTGCACAAGGATTAAACATCCCAGCATTTATCGTTGATCCAGTAGTTGTTGATGAATTAGATCCAGTTGCAAGAATCAGTGGACAATCACTTATGGAAAGAAGAAGTGTTTTCCATGCTTTAAACCAAAAAGCTGTAGCACGAAAAGTATCAAAACAGTTAGAACAGTCATATAACGATTTAAACCTTATCATCGCCCATATGGGTGGAGGTGTGAGTGTTGGTGCTCATAAGAAAGGACGCGTAATTGACGTTAATAACGGTTTAGATGGTGAAGGACCTTTCAGTCCAGAGCGTGCTGGAACTGTACCAATTGGTGATTTAATCAAACTTTGTTACTCTGGTGACTACTATATTAACGAAGTTCAAAAAATGATGGTTGGTCAAGGTGGATTAGTTAGCTATCTTGGAACAGCAGATGCAATTAAAGTCGAAAACATGATTGAAGATGGTGACGAAAAAGCTGCATTAGTATATGAAGCAATGGCTTACCAAGTCGCAAAAGAAATTGGAAGTGCGGCAGCTGTACTTGAAGGCAATATTGATGCAATTATATTAACAGGTGGAATTGCTTATAGTGATTTTATCGTTAATGAAATAACAAAAAGAGTTAAATGGATGGCACGTGTAATTGTTTTACCAGGTGAAAATGAACTTCAAGCTCTTTGTGAAGGTGCACTTCGCGTACTTCGAGAAGAAGAAGAAGCAAAAATCTATCCTGGAGAATTTGCAGTTAAATCTTTAGTATAAATGTGAGGAGAATTTCATCATGGCAACAGAATATGATTTAGTCGTACTCGGTGGCGGTACAGGCGGCTATGTAGCTGCTATTCGTGCTTCTCAATTAGGATTAAAAGTAGCGGTAGTAGAAAAAAATAAACTAGGTGGAACTTGCTTACATGCAGGATGTATCCCAAGTAAAGCATTATTACGTAGTGCAGAAGTTTTTTCAACTGCTAAGAAAAGTGAAGAGTTTGGTGTTGAAACATCAGGCGTAACATTAAACTTTAGCAAAGTACAACAAAGAAAAGAAAATATCGTAGCCGGGCTTCATAAAGGTGTTGAGCACTTAATGAAACAAGGGAAAATTGATGTATACAATGGTTTAGGACGTATTTTAGGTCCTTCAATCTTCTCTCCAATGCCAGGAACAATTTCAGTAGAAATGAACGATGGTAGCGAGAACGAAATGCTAATTCCTAAGAACGTATTAGTCGCAACTGGTTCAAGACCAAAGTCTTTACCTGGATTAACTATTGATGGTGAGCATGTAATGTCATCTGATGAGGCGTTAAAAATGGAGTCACTTCCTGAGTCAATTATTATCGTTGGTGGCGGTGTAATCGGTATTGAGTGGGCTTCAATGTTAGCAGATTTTGGTGTTGAGGTAACAGTAATCGAGTATAGTAAAACAATTTTACCTTTAGAAGACGAAGAAATTTCTAAAGAAATGACTAGATTATTAAAGAAAAAAGGAATTAAATTAGTTACTGATGCAAAAGTTTTAGCTGAAACTTTAGTAATCGATAACGGTGTAAGAATTAATGCACTTCACAAAGATACTGAGAAATCTTTCACTGCTGAAAAAATGTTAGTATCTGTTGGCCGTCAAGCGAATGTTGAAGGAATCGGTTTAGAAAATACTGAGATCGTAGTTGAAAATGGATTTATTCAAACAAATGCTAATTACCAAACTAAAGAAACACATATTTATGCGATTGGTGATGTAATTGGTGGCTTACAATTAGCACATGTTGCTTCTAGAGAAGGTACAATTGCAGTTGAGCATATTGTAGGCAATTCACCACTTCCATTAGATCCAACAATGGTTAGTAAGTGTGTTTATAGTAATCCAGAAGTTGCATCTGTTGGTTTAACTGAGCGTGAAGCAAAAGAAAAAGGTTATACAGTTAAAAAAGGAAAATTCTCATTCCGTGCAATCGGTAAAGCTTTAGTTTATGGTGAGCATGATGGATTTGTTAAAATAATTGTTGATGAAGAGACGAATGATCTTCTTGGTGTTCATATGATTGGACCTCATGTAACTGATATGATCTCTGAAGCTGGTTTAGCACGAGTATTAGATGCAACTGCTTGGGAAATTTCTCATACAATTCATCCACATCCTTCATTATCTGAAGCTATTGGAGAAGCAGCACTTGCTGTAGAAGGATTAGCAATTCACTCTTAATTTAAAAAATTGAAATGTAGAGAGCAATCTCTACATTTCATCACTATAATGATTTAAAACGCTTCCACACATGTATGTGGTAAAAGGGGGATATTTATGGAAAAGGTTACAACTTCAAACCGTCATGAACAGCTTGGTCTATCAAATGATGACGTTCTTAGTATGTATGAAACAATGCTAATGGCACGTCGAATTGATGAGCGTATGTGGTTATTAAATCGTGCTGGTAAAATTCCGTTCGTTATTTCTTGTCAAGGTCAAGAAGCAGCTCAAGTTGGATCAGCTTATGCATTAGATAATACAAAAGATTACGTATTACCATATTACCGTGATATGGGTGTTGTTTTACAATTCGGAATGACAGCAAAAGAATTAATGCTTTCTGGTTTTGCAAAAGCAGAAGATCCAAACTCTGGTGGACGTCAAATGCCAGGTCATTTTGGACAAAAGAAAAATCGTATCGTTACAGGTTCATCTCCAGTTACAACTCAAGTACCTCACGCTGTAGGTGTATCACTAGCTGCAAAAATGGAAGGTAAAGACATTGTCTCATGGGTTTCATTTGGTGAAGGTTCTTCTAACCAAGGTGATTTCCATGAAGGTGCAAACTTTGCTGGTGTACATAAGTTACCAGTAATTTTCATGTGTGAAAATAACAAATATGCTATCTCAGTACCTATTGAGAAGCAATTAGCATGTGAAAAAGTATCTGATCGTGCAATTGGATACGGTATGCCTGGTTTCACTGTTGATGGAAATGATCCTTTAGAAGTTTATCGTGTAACAAAAGAAGCAGTTGACCGTGCTCGTCGTGGAGAAGGTCCAACATTAATCGAAGCTGTATCTTATCGACTAACTGCACACTCAAGTGATGATGATGATCGTATTTACCGTTCTCGTGAAGAAGTAGAAGAAGCAAAAAGCAAAGATTGCTTGTTTACATTTGCGAAATACCTTCATGAAGTTGGTGTATTAACAGAAGATATAGAAAAAGAATTAGATACAAAAATTCGTGCGATCGTTGATGAAGCAACTGACTACGCAGAAAACGCTCCATATGCAGCACCTGAGCATGCATTGAAGTTTGTTTACGAAGAATAAGAGGGGGTAGGACAATATGGCAGTAATGTCTTATATTGATGCAGTAACTTTAGCGTTAAAAGAGGAAATGGAACGCGATCCAAAGGTATTTGTATTAGGGGAAGACGTTGGATTAAAAGGTGGAGTATTTAAAGCGACTCACGGTCTTTATGATCAATTTGGTGAGGATCGTGTATTAGATACACCACTTGCAGAATCTGCAATTGCTGGTGTTGGTATTGGTGCTGCAATGTACGGACTTAGACCAGTAGCTGAAATGCAATTTGCTGATTTCATTATGCCTGCAGTAAACCAAATTATTTCTGAGGCATCAAGAATTCGTTATCGTTCAAACAATGACTGGACTTGTCCTATTACAATTCGTGCTCCTTATGGAGGCGGTGTACACGGTGCACTATATCACTCTCAATCTGTTGAGAAGGTATTTGCAGGTCAACCAGGATTAAAAATTGTAATGCCTTCTACTCCTTATGATGTAAAAGGTTTATTAAAAGCAGCAATTCGTGATAACGACCCAGTAATTTTCTTTGAGCATAAACGTGCTTATCGTTTAATTAAAGGTGAAGTACCTGAAACTGATTATGTACTTCCAATTGGAAAAGCTGATGTAAAACGTGAAGGTGAAGATATCACAATCATCACTTATGGATTATGTGTACATTTTGCTCTTCAAGCTGCTGAAAAATTAGCTCAAGATGGTATTTCTGTACATGTTTTAGACTTACGTACAATTTATCCATTAGATAAAGAATCTATTATCGAAGCTGCTTCTAAAACAGGAAAAGTTTTATTAGTAACTGAAGATAATAAAGAAGGAAGTATAATGAGCGAAGTTGCAGCAATTATTGCTGAAAATTGCTTATTTGAATTAGATGCGCCAATCGCACGCCTTGCTGGCCCTGATGTTCCGGCAATGCCTTATTCTCCAACAATGGAAAAATTCTTCATGGTTAATCCAGATAAAGTAGAAAAAGCGGCTAGAGAACTTGCAGCATTTTAATGGCACTGTTTGAAAAAGGGGGACATAATGATGATCGAAAATATTAAAATGCCTCAATTAGGTGAAAGTGTAACAGAGGGTACAATCAGTACTTGGTTAGTAAAAGTAGGAGATCGTGTAAATAAATACGATCCACTTGCTGAAGTTATGACAGATAAAGTTAATGCTGAAGTACCATCTTCATTTTCTGGTGTGATTAAAGAATTAATCGCAAATGAAGGTGAAACTTTAGCTGTTGGTGAAATCATTTGTACGATTGAAGTTGAAGGAGCTTCTAGTGAAGTGGCTGCTACAACAATCGAAGAAACTAAACCAGCTGAAAAAGTAGCACCTGTAGCACCAGCACAAACTCCTGTAGCTGCTGCACCGGTTCAAACTATTGCTAAAACTGATGAGTCTGGTAAAGTACGTTTTTCTCCAGCTGTACTTCGTTTAGCACAAGAAAATAATCTTGATCTTTCATTAATTCCAGGTACAGGAAATGAAGGTCGAGTTACTCGAAAAGACGTTTTAAATGCAATCGCAAATGGTGTACCACAAGCGGCACCAGCACCTGTTGCAGTTGAAGCTCCAGCTCAACCAGTTGTAGCACAAACTGCTCCTGCTGCCCAAGTAGCGACAGCACCTGCTGCAGCACCAGCACCTGTTATTCCAACAGCAGTTGGTGATATTGAAATTCCAGTTACAGGCGTACGTAAAGCAATTGCATCAAATATGTTACGTAGTAAACATGAAGCTCCACATGCTTGGATGATGATCGAAGTAGATGTTACAAACTTAGTAAATTACAGAAACAGCCTGAAAGATTCTTTCAAGAAAAAAGAAGGCTTCTCTTTAACATTCTTCGCATTCTTTGTTAAAGCTGTAGCGCAAGCACTTAAAGAATACCCAATGATTAATTCAATGTGGGCTGGAGACAAAATCATCCAAAAGAAAGATATTAACTTATCGATCGCTGTTGCAACAGACGATGCATTATTTGTTCCAGTAATTAAAAATGCTGATGAGAAAACAATCAAAGGTATCGCACGTGAAATTACTGAATTAGCTACAAAAGTTCGTACTGGTAAATTAAAATCAGACGAAATGCAAGGTGGCACATTCACAGTAAATAACACTGGATCATTTGGTAGTGTTCAAAGCGCGGGTATCATTAACTACCCACAAGCTGCAATTTTACAAATTGAAAGCATCGTAAAACGTCCAGCTGTTGTAAACGGAATGATTGGTGTTCGTGATATGGTTAACCTATGCTTATCACTTGATCACCGTGTACTTGATGGATTCATTTGTGGTAAATTCTTAGGAAGAGTAAAAGAAATCCTAGAAAATACAACAAAAGAAAATACGAATGTATATTAATTTATAAACGAAAGAGGTTGTCATTAGGGCGGCCTCTTTTTTTATGTTATTTTGATCGTCGTGGGAGGTGCAAATAAAGATAGAGAATCTGCAAATAAAAATAGGGAAACTGCAAATAAAATTAGTAAAACAGCAATTAAAAGTGTAGGTGCAAATAAAAATAGAGAATCTGCAAATAAAAATAGCAAAACCGCAATTAAAAAAAGCAAAATTGCAATTAAAATTAGTGAAACTGCAATTAAATCCCACAGTATCGCAAATAAAATAAGAAATTACCCATACCGGTTATCGTATTTTAACTTAATAATAGTCGAAAATAGACCCATTCAATTAGGTTTTTTCTAAATTCTTTCTTCTGTGTACAAAAATAGTGATGAATTACGCAAATTATCTATAATAAAGGAAAAATAAAATCACGCATAATGACAAACGCCATCGAGATACCCCATGTAATTAAACAAGTTATTTTTTCAATAAAATTGAGCCTCTATCCTGAATTATAAAATAGCTCTTTTTTAGTGATTTATGATAAAATTAATAATTATAAAATTCTGTATTTTTTAAAAATGGGTGGAGGTGGAATTTATGCTAGTTGAACAAAATGGTTATTACATATCAACGAATAAAGAATTATTAAACAGAGACGTTATTTATAACTTTTTAGACAAAGAATCATATTGGGCAAATGAAATTCCTTACGAATATATTGATCGATTTATCAAAGGATCATTCTGTTTTGGTGTTTACACGGGGAAACCAGGAGAAAGTGATTCTACCCAAGTAGGCTTCGCAAGAGTAGTATCAGATGGCGTCACATTTGCTTATTTAGCAGACGTATTTATTCTCCCAGAATACCGTAAACAAGGCTTATCAAAATGGCTTATGGAAGAAATCATGGGTTATGAAAAACTATCAACAGTAAGGACATTCATGCTTAAAACAAGAGATGCTCACAACTTATACCGCAAATACGGCTTCGAAGTGATTGATAATAGTAAAAACCGATTCATGGCAATATTAAAAGACAATCTGTATCGAAATATGAAAAACAATAGGGAATAGGATATCACTCCTCTTCTCTATAGCCCTCTTTTCCATGGCTTCATGCTATACCTTTTTCCTTTACACAACCTCCAGCTCAATTTTAGATCCCTGAACTAAAATCTTTACAAACTGTAACATTTGTAAGATAATTTACAAATATGTGACATCTTAGAGAATTAGGGGGGATAAGATGTTTAAAAATTTATCTGCCGTACATCCTGTTGCTTGGAATATCGTTATTGGAACGTTATTCGTTAGATTTGCTAGCACAGTAAGTATGCCGTTTTTAGCTATTTATTTAACTTCAGTTAAACATATCTCACCTGCAATGGTTGGGCTTATGTTAACAGTTTCATCTTTTTTAGGGGTATTTTTCAGTTTTATAGGAGGAACTCTTTCTGATCGTATTGGAAGGAAAACTATTTTATTATCGAGTATTTTCTTATGGTCTATTACATTAGTTGGTTTTGGACTAGGAAATTCATTCGCCTGGTTTTTTGTGCTGAACTCGATCTTAAATATTTGTTCATCATTTTTCGAACCTTCTTCAAGAGCTTTACTTTCTGATTTAACCGACGAGAAATCAAAACTGTTAGTCTTTAATTTGCGATATGCCGCTATTAATGTTGGAGTTGCAGTAGGTCCTTTAGTTGGTTTATATCTAGGAAGCTCAAAAAGCACATTGCCATTTGTATTATCTGGGATTGTGTACTTTTTTTATGGTTTAACATTATTATTTATGTTATCAAAGTATAAAATTGGAGAAGGTAAGTCTGCTTCAGCATCTAACAAAGTTTCGATGAAGGCGTCGTTTTCAATTTTACGTAAGGATATCATCTTTGCTTTAACGATTCTAACAATCTGTTTTTATGGACTCGGTTATTCACAAAGCTTTTCAACAATGTCTCAATATTTTGCGAATGCACCACAGTTTCATAATGGGGTTAAACTGTATGCGTATTTGACAACAATCAATGCAGTAACTGTAGTCATACTTCAATTCCCAATTGTAAGTAGAATGAAGAATTTTTCACCTACTGTATCGATGATGATTGGTAATGTGATTGTTAGTTTAGCTGTTGCTGGATTTGGATTATTTACAAACTTTTTCTTATTAGCAATCGTTATGATAGTGTTAACTGTAGGCGAAATATTTGCATTTACATTTACAGATGTATTTGTCGATCAGCTTGCTCCAGAAGAATTAAAGGGAACTTATTTTGGGGCAATGGGATTCTCAAAACTCGGTTTCGTTTTCGGTCCAGCGCTTGGTGGAAGTTTATTAGCTTACTTCGGATATGAAAATGGCGGACGTGGATTTGTTATTATTAGTGCAATCGCTTTTATAAGTTTTCCAATGATGTATTTTGTAAATCGACTTTTTCAAAAAAGAAATGCAGTCAAGGTTGAATCGGATACAAAATTAACTGTTAATTCTTAAAAGAACGCAAATAAGCGTTCTTTTTTTGTAAGATTAAGTATTTTTTCCATTCATTTCCAGTAACAAATTGTGATACATTTAATGTAAGAATAAAAATAGCTAGGATGGTGAGTTATATTGAATAAATTTGGTTGGCTTTCTTTAATGATGGTTGGTATCAGTATAGTTATAGCTCTTTTTATTAATGATCACCCTCAACAACTAGGCATATTCCTTTTATGTTTCTTAATCTTATCAGTAACAGGGGTAATTTTTGCATTCCTCTCAAAAAAACTTACAAATATTATTCTTGGCGTAGTCCTAAATATTGTCACATGCATTTTCTTCTTCTTAGTAGTATTGGCATTTGGCATCGGAGAAGCTTAAATATTAGAGTTTTTTGATTTCATACTATTAAAGTATGCTTTCGTTCATTTCCTCATATATTTGTATAAACAAGCGATATGGAGGGAGAGATATGGACGAACTTCTTTTTGATCAGCTTAAGTTATTAAGTTGGGACTGTATAATATTAGAAGGTGCTAGTGAGCAAGAAGAAGAGCTAATGAAAAATGTATTATCCACATTACATTCAATCGGATTAAAAAATAAAATTGATGCAAAAGTTTTATTTATTGCAGGTGATGTGGAAAAGATTGATCAGTTTGTCGTAAAAAATCCTTTCGTCACTGTTATACGTGTTGTTGAAGAATTAAATGAAGATTACCAATACGCCATATCTACATTAGCTCATTTACCGAATTTAATTGTAGAGTTAGTGGATGAATAATTACGGCGTTAAAAGATTCATTTGAAATAATAAAACTAGCAGGTTCAAAAGCTTGAATTAATAGCCGCTAAATTGGTAAGATGAAAAAAAGCATGTAAGGAGTAGATGAAATGAATATGAATTTTAATTTTTTTATGAATGATGTTGTCCATACTGCACGTCAAGAAATCGTAGCGGCTGGTTATGCAGAGTTAAAAACACCTGAGGAAGTAGAGCAAGCTCTAGAAAAGAAAGGCACTACACTTGTAATGGTAAACTCAGTATGTGGTTGTGCTGGTGGTATTGCTCGTCCTGCAGCAGCACATTCAGTGCACTATGATGCAAGACCTGACCAATTAGTAACTGTGTTTGCTGGGCAAGATAAAGAAGCTACTGCAAGAGCTCGTGAATTTTTTACTGGTAAAGCACCATCATCTCCGTCATTTGCACTTTTAAAAGACGGTGAGCTTGTAGCGATGGTTGAGCGTCATGAAATTGAAGGTCATGATCCAATGCAAGTCATTCAAAAACTTCAAAATTACTTCGATCAATTTTGTGAAGAAATTTAATTAAAAAGTACAAAAATTTATGNNCATAAATTTTTGTACTTTTTTTGTACATAATATTATTATTATGTAAACTATAATTCAAATGAAGCGTTTTAATTAATTATTTTGTAAATAAAATAAAAGATAAAAAAGAAAGATAATACAGCTAAAGAGCATGTAAAAATTAATAACATTAATGCATCCTTATATGCCGTTTCATCAAATTTTACGCGAAAAGCGAAGGATTCTGATCTATGTTTTTTAAATTTTCTATACTGGTTTAAATCGATAATATTTGATTGATCCACAACACACCTCTCCTTTGTAGTTCTAATATATTAATTAAATTTTAAAATATTCTAAATAATTAGTAAAGTTGTTTTGCAAACAAATTAATAGCAAATTATGCCATAATTAATAGAAATAAAATTTGCTAAAATGTTTGAAAGGTAAGTGGGAATTTGTGAAATATACTTTATGTTTTATCAAACGAAATGATGAACTATTAATGTTAAATCGTATAAATGCTCCTACAATGGGAATTTGGAATGGTGTTGGTGGAAAAATAGAAAAAGGGGAAACAATCGAAAGATCCGTTCAAAGAGAGATTGCAGAAGAAACCGGAATACAGATTGAGTTGAAAGATATAACTTATAAAGGTAAAGTGACCTGGCATGAAGAAGATGCGGATTTCGGAGGTATGTATGTATTCCTGGCCGAGGTTTCTAATCGCTTAAAATATGATACGCCTTTAAAAACAGATGAAGGAATTTTAGATTGGAAAAAAATTGATTGGGTATTAGATGTAAAAAATCAAGGAGTAGGTGAGTGTATTCCTTATTTTCTTCCAATACTATTAAAAAACGAGCAAAATCATCATTATTCCTTTTATTATAAGGAGAATAAGGTTGTTGATGTAGTAATAGAAGAGGAAGTTTTAATATAATAAAATAATTTATAAATGAATAATGTAATCATTTTTATGAAAATACCATTTCCAAAATGGTATTTTTTTTAAGAATAATGTTGAAAACGCTTAAATTTGGGGGGATTCAAGTATTCACTCATAAAAAATGTAGTGATTTGCGAGATTTGTCGAAAACTTTTTGAAAGATTTGAAAAGTCTAATAACAATAAACTCATTCAATTGAATGAATAAATATATAAACATAATGAATATTAATAAAAAAAATTTTATTATAATATCCCTGTAAAATTAAGCTATATCTAATTTTTTTGTCGAAATACTGAAAAATATAGTTGCATATTTATTAGTATGTGTTAAAATTCATTTTGTAGAATAATTATTCATTCGAAAAAAATGGTTGTTTAATAGAATACTAAAAAAGATAATAGAAATAATAAGTTTGAATTTTACAAAAATTAGGGGGAAGCATTAATGAAAAAAATAGTCGGAGTTTTAGCTGCATCAGCATTATCAATTGGAATGTTATCTGCTTGTAACAAGTCAGATGATAAAACCTTAATCTTAGGAACAAGTGCGGATTATAAGCCTTATGAATTTATTGACACAAAAAATGACAAAATAGTCGGGTTTGATGTTGATCTAGCTAAAGCGCTTGGTAAAAAAACTGGATACACAATTAAAGTAAAAGATATTGATTTTAACTCATTAATTACTGCGATGAATGCAGATAAAGTAGATTTTATTATGGCCGGTATGAAAAAGACACCTGAGCGTGCGAAAAATGCAGATTTTACTGAACCATATTTCACTGATCAAAATGAAATAGTTGTAAATAAAGATTCAAACATTAAAAGTGTTGAAGATTTAAAAGGAAAAACAGTCGGTGTACAAGCTGGTTCAATTCAAGAAACAAAAGCAATTGAAGTTTCTAAAAAGATTGGATTTAAAGTTGAAAACAGAAACCGTATTCCAGAGATGGTAGAAGAATTAAAAGCGGGAAGATTTGATGCTGTTGTTATTGAACAATCTGTAGCTAGTGGATATCTAAATAAATTACCTGAAATGCAAGGTGAATTAATGCAAGAGTTCTTTGAACAATCAGGTTCAGCAGTAGCTCTTCCAAAAGGTAGTAAATTAACACCTAAATTTGAAAAAGCACTAAAAGAATTAAAAGAAGATGGAACTGTTGATAAATTAATTAAAAAATGGTTCGGTGAATTGAAGTAATTGGTAAGATTTTAATAGTTTAAAAGATAAACCTATCGGGTATGGCAGATGTTTAGAAATGATAAGTTTTTGTTGTAATCAGGGGAGGAATTATTGATGGAGAAAGATTGGAGTCACTTATTAGAAAAAATGCCTTTACGTCTTGCGCCAAGCATGGCAAAGGATCATCCTAACTTACCTGTTGTAAAGGAAGAAGGGTGTTACTACTATGGTGTAGATGGTAAAGAATACTTAGACTTTACATCTGGTATTGCTACTACAAATGTTGGACATCGTCATCCCAAAGTAGTACAGGCAATTAAAGATGGCGCTGATTCTTTAGCACATGGTCCATCGGGTGTTATTATTTACGAATCGATTTTAAAGCTTGCAGATGAGTTGGCTGAAATTCTTCCTGGTAACTTAGATACTTTCTTTTTTGGTAATAGTGGAACTGAAGCGATTGAAGGTGCGATTAAGCTAGCTAAACATGCTACTAAACGTCCATATATTGTTTCATTTATTGGTTGTTTCCATGGCCGTTCTATGGGAGCATTAAGCGTTACGACTTCAAAAAGTAAGTATCGAAAATTTTTACAACCAACAGGCTCTTATCAAATTCCTTATGCAAATGTTTCAGAATGCCCTGAAGGTTATGATGAAGAACAATATGCAGTAGAGCAATTAGAAAAAGATTTTAAACGTTTATTTAATCATCAAGTAACACCAGAAGAAGTAGCTGCAGTTATTGTAGAGCCAGTTCTAGGTGAAGGTGGATATATAGTACCACCTAAAGCATGGTTAAAGAAAATACGAGAAATCTGTGATAAAAATAATATTTTACTAATTTTTGATGAAGTTCAAACTGGATTTGGACGTACAGGGGATTGGTTTGCTGCACATACTTTTGATGTAACGCCAGATATTATGGCAATTGCAAAAGGTATTGCAAATGGTATTCCTTTAAGTGCTACTGTAGCATCAAATGAACTAATGAAACAGTGGCCACTAGGTAGTCATGGAACAACATTTGGAGGTAATCCAATAGCTTGTTCAGCTGCACTGGCTGTTTTAGAAATTATTAAAGAAGAAAAGCTTTTAGAAAATACGAAAGAAGTTGGAGCTTACGCAGTAGAAAAACTGAATGCTTTAAAAGAAAAGCATCCGGTAATTGGAAGCATTCGCTCAATTGGTTTAATGATCGGCATTGAAATCATTAATCCAGCTACAAAAGAACCAAACGGTGATGGTTTATTTAAAATTCTTGATCTTGCTTTGGAAAAAGGTGTTTTATTCTACTTCTGTGGTAACAACAGTGAAGTAATCCGAATGATTCCACCATTAACAGTTACGAAGAATCAAATTGATGATGGGTTAGCTATCTTAGATGAAGCATTAACAGAATATGAGCAATCCATTGGATATGAATTATATGAAACAAAGGGCATTGGTTTCTAAACCAGTGCTCTTTATCTAAACAGACTTTGTCGAATATAAACTTTGCAATTTAAAAGACAAATAGTAAAGGAGTACTACAATATGAACTTAGATTTTTCTCAAATTGTCCCTTCAATTCCATATATATTGGCTGGATTAAAATTAACACTATTAGTAGTTGTTTGTTCAATTTTATTAGGTCTTGTTTTAGCAATTTTACTTGCATTAATGAAAATTAGCCGTGCAAAATGGTTAGTTGTATTAGCTGATTTTTATACTTCAATTTTTCGTGGAACACCGATGGTTTTGCAATTAATGATTATTTATTATGGTTTACCACAATTAATTGGTTTCGATATCGAAAAGTTCCCCGCAGCGGTATTGGCTTTTGGTTTGAATTCAGGAGCTTATGTATCAGAGATCATCCGTGCAGGTATACTAGCAGTAGATAAAGGTCAACAAGAAGCTGCTTCAGCTTTAGGTATCCCTTACCGTAAAATGATGTCAAAAATTATTTTACCTCAAGCATTTAAAAATATTTTACCAGCTTTAATGAATGAGTTTATTACGTTAACGAAGGAATCAGCAATGGTAACAGTAATTGGTGCATCTGATTTAATGAGGAGAGCATTCTTAGTAGGTGGGGAAACTTACTCATTTATGGAACCACTTATTTTTGTAGCTGCAATCTATTACATTATCATTATGATCCTATCACTTCTAGGAAAATCTGTTGAAAGGAGAATGCGTACAAATGATTAGAATTACTAATTTAAATAAAAGCTTTGGAAATGTTCATGTATTAAAAGGAATCACAACTATAATTGAACAAGGGTCTGTAGTTGCTGTAATTGGCCCATCTGGTTCTGGTAAATCTACATTTTTGCGTTGTATGAATTTATTAGAAACTCCTTCAGATGGTGAAATTTGGATGGATGATATTGAAATTACAAATCCTAAAAGTAATATAATGAAAATTCGTGAAGAAGTAGGTATGGTATTCCAGCATTTTCATTTGTTCCCACATATGACAGTACTAGAAAATATTACGTATGCCCCGATTAATGTAAAAGGTATGAGTAAGGCTAAAGCAGAAGAAAATGCAAAGGCACTTCTTGAAAAAGTTGGACTTCTTGAAAAAGCAAACGTATATCCACCTAAACTTTCAGGTGGTCAGAAACAACGTGTAGCTATAGCAAGAGCACTTGCAATGGAACCTAAAGTAATGCTATTTGATGAACCAACATCAGCTTTAGATCCAGAGATGGTAAAAGAAGTACTTGAAGTAATGAAATCATTAGCTCATACTGGTATGACAATGGTCATCGTTACACATGAAATGGGTTTTGCAAAGGAAGTTGCAGATCGAATTCTATTCCTAGACGAAGGAAATCTAGTTGAGGATGCAACTCCAATCGAATTATTCACAAGACCAAAAACAAATCGTGCTAAGTTATTCCTTGAGAAAGTTTTATAAGTCATCACTTAAATGTGAAGAATCCCTACTTTTCATCTGAAAAGAGGGATTTTTTTATTGACAAAAAATTCATTGAATTACTTAAAAAATGTCTAAATCTGTTTTAGGTTTGTAAGTTAGCGTGTGTTTCTTGTATTTCAACTTCAGTTTGTACTCAAATTTTACAAAAAAAAATTTAATCATTAGAACTTGTTAATTCTTGTCTATCGAAAACATTTATTAAAGTGGATCAAAATGATATAAAATTATCTTAGTTTCTGAATATTCTTTCATTTTAATTGCAATAATATCTTCAAATTTTTCAAGAAATAAAAACTTGAAAGGAGAGTATGATGATGGAATTGGACAAAAATTCTAGTACGAGTATAACTCAAAGCAAATACTCGGAAGTGGCAAAATCTGATGAGTTTAAGCAGTTATTGAAAGCAAAAAGAAAGTTTATTCTACCAATGTCTTTATTCTTTTTTTGTTTTTACATTGCATTACCATTAATGACTTCTTATTCTAAAGCACTAAATACAAAAGCATTTGGGGAGGTAACATGGGCTTGGATTTTTGCATTTGCTCAATTTGTTATGACATGGGTATTATGTATGATTTACAGTAAGAAAGCTGAATCCTTTGACAAAATGGCTGATGGTGTATTGGAAAAGTTAAATAAAGGAGGGGAGGAAGTTTGAATACGACGGCATTTACATTATTTTTAATTATCGTACTAGGAACGCTAGTTATTACATATTTCGCTTCTAAAAAAACAAAAGATGCGAAAGATTTTTATACAGCAGGCGGTGGATTGACGGGATGGCAAAATGGATTTGCAATTGCAGGTGACTATATGTCAGCAGCATCCTTTTTAGGAATTGCAGGTGCGATCGCTTTAACTGGATTCGATGGATTTTTCTATAGCATCGGATTTTTAGTTGCATATTTAGTCGTTTTATATTTAGTAGCAGAGCCTTTACGAAATCTTGGAAAATACACGTTAGCAGATATGATTGCTGCGCGATTTGATCAAAGAAAAGTAAGAGGGGTAGCCGCGTTAAACACAATGACGATTTCAATCTTTTATATGATTGCACAACTAGTTGGTGCTGGTGCACTGATTAAATTATTACTTGGAATTGATTATACGACAGCTGTTTTAATAGTAGGTATATTAATGACTGTATATGTAATATTTGGAGGTATGAGGGCTACTAGTTGGGTTCAAATCGTAAAGGCAATCCTTCTAATGCTTGGAACATTAGTCATTTCAATCATCGTTTTTGCTAAATTTAATTTCAACATTAATGAAATGTTTAGTCAAATGAGAACGGCAACTCCTTTAAAGGACTCGTTTTTAAATCCAGGTGTAAAATACACAAATGGATTAGATACAATTTCATTAAATTTAGCACTTGTTCTTGGAACTGCCGGATTACCTCATATACTGGTCCGCTTCTTTACAGTGCGTGATGCGAAAACGGCACGAAAATCAGTCGTTTATGCAACTTGGTTAATCGGAGCATTTTACATCATGACCATTTTCCTTGGATTTGGGGCAGCTGCATTTGTTGGAAATTCTGAGATTATAAAAGCAAATCCAGCAGGAAATATGGCGGCGCCACTTTTAGCTGAAGTATTAGGTGGTAACTTTTTATTTGCCTTTGTTTCAGCTGTAGCATTTGCAACTATACTTGCAGTAGTAGCAGGGCTAGTATTAACTGCTGCATCTGCCTTTGCACATGATTTTTACAATGAAATCTTTAAACAAGGTAAAGCAACTGAAAAAGAGCAAGTTTCAATGGCTAGATATGCATCGATTGGAGTTGCTTTAATCTCAATCTTACTTGCAATATTTGCACAAACATTAAATGTTGCCTTTTTAGTATCCTTAGCATTTGCTGTTGCTGCAAGTGCGAACTTACCAGTCATACTCTTTACAATCTATTGGAAACGTTTTAATACGACTGGCGCAATTACTGGTATGTTAACTGGATTACTATCTGCAATCATACTAGTAGCGATAAGTCCAAATATTTGGAGTCCTATAGAAGGAAAAGCCATTTTTGTTGGAGATCCATTAATTAATTTAACGAATCCGGGGATTATATCGATTCCTTTAGGATTCATAGCTGCTTATTTAGGTACAATTCTATCAAGTAGGAAAGAAAATGAAGCTAAATTTGATGAAATTCTTGTGAAGTCTAATACTGGCCATGGGGTATCTGGTGTTTCTACGCATTAATCATAATTAGAAAAAAAGAAACTGAAGAAAATTTCTCAGTTTCTTTTTTATTTAGGAACAAATTAATTTACTCATCACTTTGTTTTAATTTTAAAGGTTTCGTAGAGATAATCGATTCAATGTTTTTACTAATTAGTTTATTATTTTTACGATTTTCGATTCTTACTTTTGCTATTTCAGCAAGTTCTCGTTCTTCTTCGGTTTCAAGAATGATCGTTGGAACTGGTACCGTTTTATTATCTTTCATTCCAACAAATGTTAAAAATGAAGCAGCTGCAACGCGGCGATTGCCTGTAATCAAGTTCTCTGCAATCGCTTTTACGAAGATTACCATAGATGAAGTTCCTGTAACGACGACAAAGGATTCATAAGAGATACAATCCTCTTCTGTAACAGGATGTAAGAAGTCTACATGGTCGATCGAAGCAGTTACACATTTCAATCTTGAATGTTTAGAAGCAGTAATTGAAGCAGTCATATCCATGTCAGCAAGAATTTTTCCACCAAATAATGTTTGGTGATTGTTTAGGTCAGTAGGGAAAACTCGAACAGTTAATGCTGAACGTGATTCATGGCAATATTTTGAACTCATAAATTCACACCTTTTATTAGAATAATGATATTTTTACCAATCTATTTTTTATTAAGCGTAATTATGAGATGAAATTTTCATTAGAAATATTAACCTATTCAATGAATCAAATATGACATAAAGTAAAACATAAATAATAGGTGATATTATGTTTAGAATTGGTTCAAGGATTGTTAAAACGGCGTTAGGGAGTGCGGTTGCAATTTTTATTGCACAATCGGTGGGAGTTCATTTTTACTCGTCTGCGGGAACATTAACAATATTATGTATACAAACTACTAAAAAGCGTTCATTAGATACAGCATTGAGAAGGTTTTCTGCATGCGTGCTGATCATCCTTTTTTGTATTTTTTTCTTTCATATTTTTGGTTATACACCTTTAGCGATTGGACTATTACTTTTATTTTTTATTCCAAGCTTAGTAAAGCTTAAAATTCAAGAGGGAGTCATTTCTAGTGCAGTGATCATGCTACATCTATATGGTCTAAAAAACATTACAGCTTCAATAATAGTAGATGAGTTAACTGTAATTGTAATAGGAATTGGTGTAGCTTTACTTTGTAATTTATATATGCCTAGTTTAGATGATCAAATAAAAAGCTTTAAAGTACAAATTGATTCTAAATTTTGTTTTATTTTTGAGAAGATTTCTATTTATTTAAAAGAACCAGCTAATAAATGTTTTTTAGAAGAATATGATGAAACAGTAAAATTGCTTCAAGAAGCAAAAAGAATTTCAAAATTAGAAATCGATAATCATTATTTTAAATCTTCGAATGATGAAGATTATGAGTACTTTCTATTAAGAGAGCGGCAACTAGAAATTATTCACCGTATTATTGAAGCGGTTTGTGACATTAAAGTAAGTAACGAACAATCACATATTTTATCCAAATTTTTTAATGATCTAAGCTTTTCAATAAACCCAATCATCAGTGGAGCTATATGTTTATATCAATTGGAAGAAATCTATCATATGTTTCGGGCGATGCCGTTACCACAAACATCTGATGATTTTGAAACTAGAGCATCGGTATTAACGATCATCAATGAAATGGAAAGTTTTTTGATTATGAAATCAAAGTTTAAGGGAAAATACGCTAAGTGAAATTAAAAAGGAGTTGCTTTATTTGCTTAAACTAGTTCTATCACTACTTTTAGTAATTGGTCCAGTATGGCCACTTGGACAAAATCCAAGGGTAGGCGAACCATTTATTATTATTAATAAAGAAGTAAATAATTTGGCATATATAGAAGATGGTAAAGTCCTAAGGATTTATCGAATTGCTACCGGAAAAACAGCAGATTTAACTCCTGAAGGTATTTTTAATATTACATATAAAGCCAAAAATCCATATTGGCGCAAAAAGAATATTCCAGGAGGAGATCCTAAAAATCCTCTAGGAACTAGATGGATTGGTTTTGACGCATTAGGTACTGATGGTTCGATTTATGGTATTCATGGAAATAATGACCCTTCAACAATTGGTAAATATGTATCAAATGGATGTGTAAGAATGTACACAAATGATGTGAATGAACTTTTTGATAAAATACCATATGGAACGAAAGTGTTAATCACAACATCAACAAGTTCATTTGAGCAATTAGCTCGTGAACAAGGTGCGATCAGATAATAAAGAGGATTCACCATCAAAATCTCAAGATCTTGATGATGAATCCTCTTATTCAATATTATTTGACCTTTTATAACATTGCAGCGATACCTGCAAGTAAAGTAGTAGCGAGCATTGAAATTAACATAATCATAACAACTACTTTTTGTGTTTTTTTTCTCATGTGATTACCACCTTATATTAAAGAATTACAATTTATTAATTTTTTATTAGAATCATACAAGTGTTGTCCTATTTTAGCATATGTCGGATATTTTTTATAGTCTAAGCCTTTTTTATAGTAATTCCCTTGCCTAATAAATACGCTGTCTTTTCCCAAAATAAAAAAGGGTCTCATAAGCATTTTTAGCTTACGAGACATCCCTTATTTACTCAAAATGTAATTAAAATTTTACTTAACTCCAACCGCATCAAATGCTTTATTTACAGTAGTTACTTCTGCGGAGCTTGCACCGTATGTGTCAGAAGCTGCTTGAACACACGCAGCACGTGCTTGACTGAAAGTAGAGGAAGCTGTTAAGTAAACAGTATTTGCACGATAGAAAATTTGAGCTAGTTTATCATTTCCGATTCCTGTAACAGACACGCCGTAAGCTGTTCCACCTTTAGCAATTAGGTAAGCAGCTTTATTAATAATACCGCTATTCGTATGAACTCCTCCATTGTCAGATGTTCCAGTGTAACGATTTGCATAGTTATCTGGATCTCCATATTTAGTTGGATCACTCATCGAACGAAGTGCATCACCAGCAATTTTTGGCGTATAAATATCTTCACCAATCAGGTAATCAGGATTTTTATTATTATAGAACTCTATTAAAGTACCAAAAATATCAGAAATTGCTTCGTTTAGTGCACCAGATTCATTCTGATAAGTTAAATTTGAGCTAGTTTCTGTTACAGCGTGAGTTAACTCATGTGCTACTACGTCAATACCACCTGATAATGGAATAAATGTTGTACCATCACCATCGCCATAAACCATTTGCGTACCGTTCCAAAACGCATTGTTGTAATTACGGCTATAATGGACACTCGATTTTAGTGCACCGCCTTTATTATCATATGAATTGCGTCCAAAAACATTTTTATAATAATCAAATGTTAATCCTGCAAAATAATGTGCATCAACTGCTGCCGCATCATAAGTGCTATTTAGAAGATTATCAGGACTTGTCCAAAGTGTACCAGCAAGACGTTGTTTGTTAGCCGCATCATAAGTGAAAATACCTGATCCTCGCAGTCTATCTTGTAAATAATAAGATGAACCCGATACAGTCATATTTAATGTTTTTGTATCACCAAGCACGCCAACTCCTGTTCCAGTTGTATTCGTACTACTTGTTGTTCCACCAGGTTTTGTAGGAGGGGCACTACTATCTGCTTCGTCTAAATTATTATAGCTATTTAATATTTTTCCAGTTGATGCATCAATGAAATAATTAAAGTTTCCTGGTTTAGGAGAAAGGAAGTTTAAGTTTACAAGGTAAGCGTAAGTAGCTTCATCACCATTTGTGTAAACTACTAGATTTGCTGTAGGGTCTTTTTCATAGATAGGAGTATAACCTAGGTCGGCTTCTGCAATTTTAATAGATTTGTAGGCATTTACTTTCTTTTCAGATTTCAATCCTTTTTTCGTATCTAGATTAGGTGCTACCGTACCAGAGAAAGCTGTTAGAACACCATCGTCTGCAACTAATGCTGTTTGAGTAGAGCCCCAAACAGGTACACCATTATATACTTGTTGTAGTCGAAGAGCGGTACCCAACATATCTTTATTGCTAGATTTAATGATGAATGATTCTTCTGAGGATTTCGAACCGAGTTTAAATTTATCTTTGTTAGCATTGACATAACCTAGTACAATGCTCTCAGGACTTTGAGTTGATGACTTTGTCAGCTGACCTGAAATAAATTCAGGTGATCCTACAGATTCATTGTACTTGTAGCTAGATAACACATTTTTTGGTGCAGCATATGTATTTGTTACTGAAAAACTACTTGCTGCTAATCCTAAAGATAACCCAACTGCTAAAACTTTTTTGTTCACGTAAATTCCTCCCTAGTTAACAAATAGTGATAACGAGGTAATATTATCATGTAATCTAGTAGGTTTACAAACTACAAAAACTGCAATAATTGCACTTTTTTTGGGGAAAATAAGCCTTTTATATCGAGTCTAAATAACAATTCGGTTGATAAGTAGTCAGATTGTTTTATGAAAAGAGAAAAGTGAGGGGAATGCCGTCGAACTTTTTTTAATTGCTTGTAGTTTTGGTGTTTAGCTTAATTGTACTCAGATTCAAAATCATAGCTTCATTTTCATTGTTATCTCTTAAAATACGGTTGTATACTGCTACGGTTTTTAATCATGTTTGTCCACTTTCTTGAATATTGTTTAAATAATAGCTATGTACTTTTGAACAGATTACAGTACATGAAAAATCTCATATGCTTCTAATAAAAGCGTTGAATTGAAGGAGAGGGAAAAAAATGTTTACAAATATAGATCATATGGCAATCTGTGTAAAAAATTTAAACGATAGTATTAAAAAGTATGAGGGTGATTTAGGCTTATCATACTCATATCGAGAAATAGATGAAGACCAAGGTGTAGAAGTCGCATTTTTTAAAACAAATAAAATTAACATCGAATTAATCCAACCACTTACATCAACGAATCCTGTACATAAATATATTGAAAAAAAAGGTGAAGGATTGCATCATATTGCTTTTCAAGTAGATGACATCGAAAAATCACTATTAGAACTAAAAAAACGCCAATTCAATTTAATCCATCATTCACCGCGTAATGGGAGTGAGGGGTCAAAAGTTGCCTTTATCCACCCTAAACAATTTGGAGTATTAATCGAAATTGTTCAAAAAAGGGGGGAGTTTAGTGAGCAAGTATGATGATCTTTATAAACTATATGAAAAGAAATCTGAAATAGAGCAAGGTGGAGGATTTGAACGGATTGAGAAACAACATGAACGTGGAAAGTTTACAGCACGAGAAAGAATAGACATGCTTTTAGATGAAGGGAGTTTTGTTGAGTTATTTAGTTTTGTCGAGCATCGTTGTTCAGATTTTGGAATGGATGAACAAAATGGTGCATGTGATGGAGTTGTCACAGGTTATGGCAAAATTAACGATCGAACGGTATTTGTTTTTTCGCAAGATTTTACTGTGTTCGGCGGTGCTTTAGGTGAAATGCATGCGAAAAAAATAAGTCAATTAATGGACATGGCAGTACAGTGTAAAGCTCCGATTATTGGATTAAATGATTCAGGTGGTGCTAGAATCCAAGAAGGTGTCCTTTCTTTAGATGGTTATGGACATGTTTTTTATCGTAATACGATTTATTCAGGGGTTGTACCACAAATTTCAGTTATTATGGGGCCTTGTGCAGGTGGTGCAGTCTATTCTCCAGCAATTACTGACTTCGTTATCATGGTTAATGGAACTAGCCAAATGTTTATTACTGGACCTAAGGTAATCGAAAGTGTAACAGGTGAGAAAATCTCTGCAGAGGATTTAGGTGGAGCTAAAGTCCATAATGAGATAAGTGGAAATGCTCATTTTCAAGCTGAGTCGGAAGAAGAAGCCCTTAAGGTCGTTAGAAATTTAATAGAGTATTTACCGGCTCATTGGGAAGAAAAAGCACCTACTAAAATGAAAATTGAAAAAGATCTTGATGATTTAATGGAGCTAATTCCTGATGAAAGTAGTCGACCTTATGATGTTAAAAAAATAATAGAAATGATTGTAGATGATGATTCCTTTTTTGAGGTTCAAAAAGATTTCGCTAAAAATTTAGTTGTAGGTTTTGCTAGATTAAATGGTGAAGTAGTAGGTCTCGTTTGTAATCAACCTAAATTTATGGCTGGAGGATTAGATTTACATTCAGCTGATAAAGGGGCAAGATTTATTCGTTTTTGTGATAGTTTTAATATACCAATCATCACTTTTGTTGATGTGACAGGGTTTTTCCCTGGTGTAAAACAGGAGCATGGAGGTATAATAAGGCATGGTGCTAAGCTTTTATATGCGTATTCTGAGGCAACAGTTCCTAAAGTTACAGTCATTACGAGAAAAGCATTTGGTGGAGCATACGTTGCATTAAATAGTAAATCAATTGGAGCAGATTTAGTATTTGCCTGGCCAAACGCTGAAATCGCTGTAATGGGTGCTGCAGGTGCTGTAAATATTTTATACGGAAAAGAAATCTCTCAAAGTAATCGACCAGATGAGTTAAGATCAGAATGGATGGATCAATATAAAGAGAAATTTTCTAATCCCTATGTTGCTGCAAAATACGGTCTAGTTGATGATGTTATTGATCCAAGGTTGACTAGAAAAAAGCTTATTCAATCTTTAGAAGTATTAAAAAACAAAAATGAAAAGCGCCCAGCAAAAAAACATGGTAATATACCTTTGTAGACATTTTTTTACATATACAATTTGGAGGCATGACACAAATGATTAATGAACAACGTATAGTCGAAGAATTTTTAGAATTAGTACAAGTAGACTCTGAAACTAAGTTTGAAGCTGAAATTGCAAAGGTTTTAAAACAAAAATTAGAAGCTCTTGGAATGAATGTTTTTGAAGACGACACGATGGGTGTTACAGGTCACGGTGCTGGAAATATTGTTGCTACAATTCCTGCTACTAAAGAAGGCGTTGACGGTATTTTCTTCTCTTGTCATATGGATACAGTAACTCCAGGTAAAGGAATCAAGCCATCAATCAAAGATGGATATATCGTTACTGACGGAACTACAATTCTAGGTGCAGATGATAAAGCGGGTATCGCAGCATTTTTAGAAGCTGTTAAAATCATTAAAGAACAAAATATTGAGCATGGTGAAATCCAATTCATTATCTCAGTTGGTGAAGAATCTGGATTACATGGTGCTAAAGCAATGGATCCTAAATTAATCACAACTAAATTTGGATATGCATTAGATAGCGATGAAGAAGTAGGTAACATTATCGTAGCAGCTCCAACTCAAGCTAAAGTAATTGCGACTATTTTTGGTAAAACAGCACATGCAGGTGTTGCACCTGAAAAAGGCGTTTCAGCGATTACGATTGCTTCAAAAGCAATTGCAAGAATGCCACTTGGTCGAATCGACGAAGAAACTACTGCTAATATCGGACGTTTCGAAGGTGGAAGTGCAACAAATATCGTATGCGATCAAGTGAATATTTTAGCTGAAGCTCGTTCATTAATCGGTGAAAAAATGGAAGCTCAAGTAGCTAAAATGAAAGCTGCTTTTGAAGAAGCAGCTACTGAAATGGGTGGACGTGCTGAAGTAGAAGTTCAAATTATGTACCCAGGATTTAAATTTGGTGAAGGAGACCACGTTGTTGAAGTTGCAAAACGTGCAGCAGAAAAAATTGGACGTACTCCTGCATTACAACAAAGTGGTGGAGGATCTGACGCGAACGTATTCGCAGGTCACGGTTTCCCAATTGTAAACTTAGCAATCGGTTATGAAGAAATCCACACTACAAATGAAAGAATGCCAATTAAAGAGTTAGTAAAAACTGCTGAAATGGTCATTGCAATTGTAGAAGAAGTTGCTAAATAATTAAGTAAAAAAAGGGTTGTCCTATCTATCAGATTAACTGATAAATAGGCGCCCTCTTTTTGTTTTTAAAAATAATAAAAGAACGTACTTACGTGTAATGAGAAGGGTATCTCAAGGGCTCAATTTATTTTTACATGAAATGCTCGTTGTTTTTATAGTGGATTAGAAGCTTTTTATCAAGTTTTTAATCGATTTAGAGTATATTTGCTAGTTTTCTATTTGAAAGGATCAATTATTATACGATTTTTAGCTATTTTAGCTATAATACCTTAGCGGGTATGGGTAATTTTTAATTTTAATTGTGATTCCTTGGAATTTAATTGCAGTTTTCCTAATTTTAATTGCGATTTTCAGAATTTAATTGCAGGCTAATATTCAAGGATAATTGACACACTCATTTTCCAACAAAAAAAAGACGAAACACACTGTCTCGCCTTTTTTTATAGTTAATAAGTCTAAAACCTAACTCTAATTTGTAGTTAATCGTTTTCTATATAGGAAAAAGAATACGATCGCAAGCAATAAGGCAGTTGGAAATATGACTAAACTATACTTTGCAAAAATAGACGCCACTTTATCCCATTCTTCACCAAAAATTTTACCTAATGTTATAAAAGTGAATCCCCAAAGAATTGCTCCAATAAATGCAAAAGTTGCAAATTTTTTATAAGAATATTTATTAATGGCAGCAAAATAAGCAGTTAAATGCCTGATTCCGGGTATGAAAAATCCTATTATAAGAATATATGGTCCAAATTTTGTAAATAAGCTTTTTGTCATTTCAATTTTTTTCTCTGTAATATGAACTTTTGGTCCATATTTATTAAGTAAAGGTAAACCAAATATGTATCCAAGTAAATAACTTAATGAGATTCCACAAATGATTCCAATAATCGCACAAGCTATAGAAGGTAAATATGATAATCTACCTAGAAATACATTATAACCTATGTATACTAAAAGAATTTCATCTGGTAGTGGTAATCCAATAATGCCTCCAATTAATGCTAAAATGATGCCTAAATAACCATAGTGACTAATTATTAAGTTTAAATGTTGAACCATTGATCATACACATCCTCGTTTTTTTCCGCGTGAAGTAAATAGGCAAAAATTTATTTTAAAGATAATATCATTGTATACAAACAAAAGTATTTTATAGCATTTTTTTAAATATGGCAATTCAAAATTCAAATAATTTTGTTATTATTAGAATGATTTAATATTACGATAGAAAATAAAGAAATTTAGGTGGGAAAAATGATTAATTATTATGAAATAACCCCAAATATATTTAGTAGGAAAGAAACTATCATCATGTTTCATGGTTGGGGTTCAACGATTGAATCACAAATACAACTTGGTAAAGAACTATCTGAATTAGGATATAAAGTTGTTATTCCCGAAATTAAATATCATGATTCGAGACAGGCTCTGAATAACCATTTCGATCAAGAGATTTTACAAACATATTTTTGGAAAACGATATTTGAAACAATTGATGAAGAAGATGAAATGATAGATCAACTTTGTTTAAAAAAAGAAAATACAATTCTGTTAGGTAGTTCGATGGGTGGTTTTATTGCAAGTGGAATGTTTTTTTCAAATAACAGTTATGCCGGATTAATTAATATTAATGGATCAAGTTCTTATATTTATTCTGAGAAGGATTTTCGTAAAAAAGATAGAAGAGAACCATTAAATGAAAGTGAATTGGAAACGTTTGTAAAATATGATCCTAAATATAAAGATAGTACGATAAGAAAGCCTGTTTTATTCTTACACGGCGAACAGGATTTAGTTATTCCAATTGGTGGACAACTCGATTTTTTAACAACAAAACATCATTTTTATATAGATTTTCTTAAATATAAGGATGTAAATCATACGATCACAGGTAGTATGAAAAACGACATCATCAATTGGCTTGATAAAAATTTTAAAAAGGAGGAGATTTTTTATGAGTGAAAATTCACTACCAAATGGATTAGCTAAACCTGCTATTAGAGCATTAACTTCAGCAGGTTACTTACAATTGGAGCAATTCACACAATTAAGTGAAGCGGAAGTGTTAAAATTACATGGGATGGGACCTAAGGCAATTATGACCATTAAAAATGCATTGGAAGAGAAAGGATTAGCTTTTAAGAAATAATATTGGCTAGATCAAGAACTGATAGAATTTCAGTTCTTTTTTATTTTGTCATTATTAAGTAATAAAATAAAGGTGTTATAAAATCGTTGATTAATACCTTTTTACCAAAAGTTGCTAGGATATTATTAAAAGTTATAGTGATATAATGAACTTTATCGTTAAAATTTCATAAAAAGGAGGAAGGCTATTGGAACCTAACTTGTCTCCTATACAAAAAAAAGGAAACCGATATTATTTAACAGTAAATAAGAAATTTTGGTTTAGCCATTTTATTTCATTTTCTTGGTTACTTTTTTCAATTTATTTATCAATTCCTTGGGTAAAGGATTTATCTGACGTTGTTACTACGCCAGTAGCAATCATTATAATAGGGGGTATTGCCTACATACCTGGCTATATGAGCACTTTTTTGGTCATAAGTTTACTACTCGATAAACAACCGAATTTTAAAAATGAATTTCCAAATGATTCGGTAACTGTATTAGTGGCTGCTTATAATGAAGAAGGCGCTATTTTTAATACGTTAAAATATATTTCAGATCAAGATTATACTGGTAAAATAAACATTATTGTTATTAATAATAATTCAACTGATGGTACAGATCGTGAAGTAAAGAGGGCGAAAAAAGAGTTAAGTTCAAATATTACTTTATTACATCAACCAAAACCAGGTAAGTTTCATGCACTTAATTTAGGCTTGGAGTATGTAAAAACACCATATGTCATTACATTAGATGCAGATACTTTAATTCATCCTTCTGCAGTAAGATACTTAGTTTCAAGAATAAAAAGTAGTCCTTCTGATGTTAGTGCTGTTGCTGGCTCAATGTTAGTTCGTAATAGTCGTGAAACATTTTGGACTAAGATTCAAGAGTGGGACTACTTCTTAGGAATTGCTTCCATAAAAAGACTTCAGGGATTATATCAAGGAACTCTTGTTGCACAAGGGGCGTTTAGTTTATATAAAACTGATTGTGTAAAGGAAGTTAATGGTTGGCCAGATGCAATTGGAGAAGATATCGTTTTAACATGGAGACTTTTACAAAAGCAATGGAAGGTATACTTCGAACCATTAGCAGTAGCATTTACTGATGCACCTACAACCTTTGGTCATTTTGCTAAACAAAGATCAAGATGGGCACGAGGTATGGTTGAAGGACTAATTGAAATAAAACCGTGGCAACAACCACAAGTTTATACGAAATATTTAACTGGTATTAATCTCATGATGATTTACTTAGATCTTATTTACACTTTATGTTGGATTCCTGGACTGATTTTAGCGTTTTTTGGAATCAACATTATTGTTGGTCCAATGACTTTATTAGTTCTCCCATTAACATTTATTAGCTATTCAATCCTTTATTTTTACCAGAAAAACTATGTTTTCCGTAATTTGAATTTAAGAATAAGAAATAATCGTATAGGATTTCTATTCTTTCTATTATGCTATCAAATGATTATGTCGCCAGTTTCACTTTATGGCTATATTCAAGAATTCTTTAAATTAAAACGAGTTTGGGAATAAAAACTTTATAATCAAAAGTAAGGGGATCACAAAAGTAAATGTACTTTTTGTGATCCCCTTTTTTTTTTATAAATTAGTTGTTTCTTTCTTTGTTGAACTATCTAGTTTCATCTTTAATTGAACTTCTTGCTCAGCGATAATATCATCATCTTCGGCATTATCACGAACAACCTTTTGGGTTAAAATTGAGCCTACTGCTACTAATAGCATAACTGCAATATAATAACCTTTTTCGTTTAATTCCATATCTGCATTGTAAAGTCCGATACAAAACAAAAATACCCCTGCAACTAATGTAAAGTAAGCTAAAACAGTAAATGCTGGTGTGTTCCTACGTCTGTGCTTCTGCAAATTTAATCACGCTCCGGCTAAGATTTTTCTTAATTGTTTGACGTTAAAAATGCAATTAAGAAGGAATATATGATTTCAAAAAAATTCTTAACGTCTAATATTATTATATAAAATTTGTAATTGAATAGTAATAAAATTCTAATAAATTAGTAAGTTAGAAAATATTACTGGAATTTTTTAGGAAAAAGCTAAATAAAAAATAGAGAAATACAAAAAGATATCTATCCACAAATAGATAGGAAATATTTATTTGGAGAGGATGGTCAGATTTTGAGTAATAGAGGTGCCGGTATTGGAGGAATCGTGTTTGTAGGCTGTATGTTTCTAGGCGGAGGAATCGGAAGTTTATTACATGAACCACATTCTGGTTGGCTAATTGGAATGGGTGTTGGATTTTTAGGGCTCGCTTTAACAAGATTTCTTATAAAAAGTTAATTCGGGAACTAAAAAAGAACCACAAGGGGAAATGATAACCTTGTGGTTCTTTCAATTGAAGAGGACTTTTATAAATAAAATCGATCCCTAATTTCTTTTGATGGAAACATACACGATTCGTTTTTTCCAAAGAATTTAAAACGATTTCTTGCGATCAGTCTATATAAATAGTCACGTATTATTGCTGGGATTATGATAAAGGCATAGAAAAATTTTGGCCAGCCTTCTAAATTTTTTGCAATAGAAAGTGCAGCTGAAGATTCAATTTTTATTTTTCCATTTTGAACAAGAATAATTGAATCAATTGAACCAAGTTCAGGGTGATCCTTCTTAAGCTTTTCGCCAAATGTGGATTGTAGTGCGGCAAAATGAAAATAACCTTTTTGGTCATGTTTAATTATCAATTGAACAGCTCCATTGCATAAAATACATTCACCATCAAATAAAATAACTGGCCTCTCGCTCATAATTTATCCCCTAAAGATTATTCTTGGTTCACCATATGGTAAGCAACATTTCTTAAATGTTGTAATAATGGCTCTTTAATTTCTTCATCTAAATCGACATCATCCATCGCTTTTCCCATGCAATCCAACCAGTCATGAGCTAATTCAATTGTAATTGGAAAAGGCAAATGACGCGCGCGCATTCTTGGATGACCGCGTTCCATACTATAATATTGTGGTCCACCTAAAAACTGTGTTAAAAATAGTTTTTGTTTACGTGCTGTTTCCTCCCAGTCACCTGGAAATATTGGTGAAAGTCTCTCATGTTTTGAAACATAAGAATAAAAAGTATCCACTAGCTCTTCTAATTTTTCTTTCCCTATATAATCATACATTGATTGATTTTCGTTACTCAAAAGAAAATACCTCCATTAATTTCAAAAAATACAATTTAGATAGGTTTATTTTATCTCTTTTTGGACTTTATGAGAAGTAAATAGGAATCTTAGGGGAATGTATTTATTATTAAAACCCCTATTCTAATTAGAAGAGGGGTTTCCTTCATAAGCTTCAATTAAGTTGTTTATATTGATTTTATTCTTAGTTTGTAGAACAGCTTTCATTACTCGTTCAGATTTTTCTAGATTAGAGTCATTTAATAGTTGAGGTAAAATGGTCGGAACAATTTGCCATGAGACACCAAATTGATCTTTTAACCAACCACATGCTTGCGCATTTTTATCTCCATCCTTTGATAATTTTTCCCAATAATAATCTATTTCTTCTTGGGAGTCACAATGAACGATGAATGAAATTGCTTCTGTAAATTTAATGTGTGGTCCACCGTTTAACGCAACAAAATCTAGCCCTTCTAAGCTAAATTGGATCGTCATAACAGCTCCTTCTTGCATACTGTTTGGGTCATGTCTTTCTTTTCCAAAACGTGTGATTGTTTCAATTTTTGAATTCTTAAATATAGAAGTGTAGTAATTTACGGCTTCTTCGGCTTGGGTATCAAACCATAAATTCGTTGATATTTTTTGAATTTCACTTTGCATAGCTTTTCTCCTTTAATCCAAAAACGTTTATAATAATTAGATATTGGTTTTAGATTTGATTCAAACTTTATCAGTTTTAACTATCTTCAACATTAATACACGTTTATAGGAAATATAAAAAAATGATATTATACTAGCATAGGAGGTGTAGCAATGAATCAATGGGCACCAAAGAGCGGAAGAGTCATTTTACATGTTGATATGAATTCATTTTTTGCTTCGGTTGAAATAGCGAATGATCCAACATTAAAAGGTAAACCAGTAGTTGTCGCCGGCAATGAAAAAGAGCGCAGGGGAATTATCGTAACTGCAAGTTATGAAGCTCGAGCTTATGGAATTCGGGCAACAATGCCATTATGGGAAGCGCGAAAAAAATGTCCTGAGATGATTGTGAAAACTCCAAATTTTGAAGCTTACCGAAAAGTCTCAAGGCAAATATTTGAAAAATTAGGTGCAATAAGTCCTAAAATTGAAGTGGCATCAATTGATGAAGGATATATTGATATAACTAATTGTGATGAAAAACTAGGTCATCCAATTAAAATAGCTGAATTGATTCAGTCAATGTTGTTAGAAGATCTGGATATGCCATGCAGTATCGGTATTGGTCCAAATAAATTTCTTGCTAAAACAGCCTCAGATATGAAAAAACCACTTGGAATTACTGTTCTTCGTAAGAGGGATGTTCCTACTATTTTATGGCCTAGAAAAGTAGGAGAAATGCATGGGGTTGGTAAGAAAACTGAAGAAAAATTAAATGAAATTGGTATTATTACAATAGAAGATTTGGCAAAAAGTAATGAAAAACAAGTACAAGAATTATTAGGTGTAAACGGTAAATCTTTAAGAAATAAGGCTAATGGAATAGATGAGAGAGAAGTCGATCCTAGTCGTATGCTTTCACATAAGACAATTGGCCAATCAACGACATTTTCATTTGATGTTTTTGAGGAACCAATAATTGCAGAAAAATTTGAAGCTCTATCTAAACAGGTAGCTGAACGATTAATTAAGAAGGGTTTAGTTGCTGACACTGTGACAATTACACTTCGATTTAGTGACCGAAAAACAATTAATCGAAGTAAAAAACTTTCAACACCTGTACAACAAGCTAATGATATCTTTAAAGAGGCATTTGATTTATGGAAAAGAAATTGGAACGGAGAACCATTACGTTTAATCGGAGTAACTGCATCACAATTAAACCCAAAAGATGAAATATCAAAGCAATTAGACCTATTTTCTTTTGAAAAGGATGCCAAACAAGAACCATTGTTTGAAACATTACATAAATTGCAAGATAAATATGGAGAACAAGTGATTAGTTTAGGGAGACAAAAAAAGAAAATTGACTCAAACAATATATTAGATATATTGAAATCTACAGAGTAAACAACTGCTGGGCTTTCAATCGAAGGTCTTTTTTGTTGTCTTCGTTTTTTAACAAAAAAAGACGGTCTATTAATTAGACAGTCTTCAAATAGTTATATAACCGTTTAAACTTTCTCAATAATAATTTTAGTTGCTGTTGGAAGATATTGTTCCACTGCATTCAGTACATTTTGATCATCTTGATATGCACCGACCTGTACTCCGTCTACGATTACTCTATGCATTTCAGACTTAGCCTTAGCTGTTAAGTTAAATGCTTTTACTAATCCATTTACATGCCCTTGAGCTACTTTTTGACGCCAATTTGGGTCTTTTAGTTTTGCAGCATCACTTGCATTATCTATGAATCCATTTTCAGTCAGAATTGCTGGCATATTTGATTCACGTAATACATGAAAATTAGCTTTTTTCTTACCACGATCAGTTAGACCATTTACCTTTACGATTTCTGGATGTAAAACGTTTTGATATTGAGCTGAAGTAGACGTATCTGACAAACCATCGTATATATAATCCTCGTAGCCAGACGCTGATGTATTAAATGAATTAATATGAACAGATAAAAAGTAGGTAGCACCCCATGAGTTCGCATCGTTAGTACGTTCAGATAAAGAACGATCAGTATCTGTAGATCTGCTCATTCTAACCTCAACGTCATTATAGTTATTCAATAAATCTCTTATTCTTAAAGCGATATCCAAAGTTAGATCTTTTTCCTTTAATCCATTACCTACTGCACCTGAATCAGAGCCACCATGCCCTGGATCTAAATAAAGTTTCAACATGAAATTTATCCCTCCTAATGATAATCTATTCAAAGTAGCCTTTAGTTGAAATGGACAAGCATCTAATGTATATAACCAAATTTAAGAGATTTAGTTGAATTAGACATTCATTCTAATAGATTCTTTTATTTAGATTGATAGTTAAGTAGGGGAATACTAAAATATTGTCGAATTTAAAGATTAAGTTATATCTAATTTTTCTATTGCCAACAGCCAAGGAGGAAAGTGTATGTATACAAAAATGAAAGCGAATGAACACGTTTATTCATCACATCGTAATGTGGTGTATGCTAGAAATGGAATGGTCGCTACTTCCCAACCATTGGCTGCACAAGTGGGCCTAGATATTTTAAAAAAGGGTGGTAATGCAGTAGATGCGGCAATCGCTACAGCTGCTTGCCTTACAGTAGTAGAGCCTACTTCAAACGGTATTGGTGGAGATGCATTTGCATTAGTTTGGATGAACGAAAAGTTATACGGTTTAGATTCAAGTGGACCAGCACCTAAAAATATATCAATTGAAAAATTAAAAAATTTAGGGTATGAAAAAATGCCTAAATATGGTTGGATTCCAATAACTGTCCCTGGTGCTCCGGCTGCTTGGGTAGAATTATCGAATCGGTTTGGAAGACTTTCGTTAAATGAAGTGCTGCAACCGGCAATTGAATATGCTCGTGAAGGTTTTCCGATTTCACCAACATTAGGTAAGTTTTGGAAAAAGGCTTATGAAATATACAAAAAGGAGTTAAACTCTGAGGAGTTTGCTGCTTGGTTTGATACGTTTGCTCCAAATGGAAGAGCTCCTGAAGTAGGAGAAATTTGGTCGTCACTGGATCATGCAATAACTTTAGAAAAAATAGCCGAAACAAATGGTAAAGATTTTTATAAAGGTGAAATTGCAGATAAAATTATTGCTTCTTCAAATGAATATGGTGGTTTTTTAACAAAAGAAGATTTAGAGTCTTTTAAACCGGAATGGGTAAATCCAATAAGTATAAATTACAGAGGCTATGATGTTTGGGAAATTCCACCTAATGGTCAAGGAATTGTCGCACTGATGGCTTTAAATATGTTGAAAAATGAACAGTTTGATGACAAAGAGAACGTAACTACATATCATAAACAATTTGAAGCAATGAAGTTAGCTTTTGCTTGCGGAAAGGAATATGTAACAGATCGAAAGTTTATGAAGACTTCGGTTGAAAGTCTATTAAGTGATCAATATGGAAAAGAACGCTTTTTAGAGATCACGGAAACTGCACATACACCATTACCTGGAAGACCGCCTAGTGGAGGCACTGTTTATTTAGCAACAGCTGATGGAGATGGAAATATGGTCTCCTTTATTCAAAGTAATTATATGGGTTTTGGGTCAGGTATAGTAATTCCTGGAACTGGGATTGGATTGCAAAATAGAGGTTGTGATTTTAGCTTAAATGAAAAACATGCCAACGCTTTAATTGGTGGAAAAAAATCATATCATACGATTATTCCAGCTTTTTTAACAAAAAATAATAAAGGTATTGGACCATTCGGTGTAATGGGTGGTTATATGCAGCCACAAGGCCATGTTCAAGTAATCATGAATAGCATTGATTTTCATTTAAATCCCCAAGAAGCCTTAGATGCTCCAAGATGGCAATGGATTGAAGAGAAAATAGTTGAAGTTGAACCTAATTTTCCTCAAGAGATTGTAAAAGAGTTACAGGCTAAAGGTCATGAAATTAAGGTAGCAAAGGATACTGGAAGTTTCGGGCGAGGGCAAATTATTTGGAGAAATGAAGACTCTGGCGTTTTAATGGGTGGTACTGAATCAAGAACGGACGGTTGTATAGCAAGTTGGTAAATATGAAAAGGAATTGATTTAATGAAACAATTAGAAATATTCATCGCTTTTTTTCGAAGTAGTATTTTAGGATATGGTGGGGGACCATCTACGATTCCTCTAGTTTATAAAGAAGTCGTGGATACGTATAAATGGATGAAAGACGAAGAGTTTTCTGAAATTTTAGCTATAGGAAATATGCTCCCAGGTCCAATCAATACAAAATTAGCAGGTTATATTGGTTATCGTATTGGTGGCATAATCGGAATGCTTAATGCGATTATTGCAACGATCTTACCGACAATCCTTTTAATGATTATACTTTTAACATCTTTAGCGTCTTTTAAAGATATTAAATGGGTTAATGGGATGAAGGAATCAATTGTACCTGTTGTAGGGGTAATGTTAGGTGTGTTAACATGGCAATTTTATCAAAGTTCAAAAAAAGGATTGAAAACACCAACAATATTAATTCATTTAGTTGTCGGTTTGTTTCTAATTCAATTTTTACACATACACCCAGCGATTATAATTGGTAGTTTACTACTATTTGCAATTTTCCAGCCAGTGAGAGCAACTTCCTCAAATGACCATCAGACGAGGAAGGGGAGTACAAACGAATGATTTATTGGAAATTATTTCTTTCATTTCTTATAACGAATCTTTTAGGATATGGTGGGGGGCCGGCTACCATCCCATTAATTCAAAATGATGTTGTTACACAAAATCATTGGTTAACTCAACAAGAGTTTCATGAAGCATTTGCCATGGGGAATGCCTTACCAGGGCCGATCGCAACTAAAATGGCTGGCTATATTGGATACAAAATTGGAGGGATTCTTGGTTCCTTTATAGCAGTCTTTGCAACGGTAATCCCTTCTTTATTACTTATGATTCTACTAATTGGATTGCTTTATAAAAATCGTGACTCAATTCGAGTGAAAAGAATGACAGCATATGTAAAACCAACAATTGTAGTACTATTAGGCCTACTTACATATCAATCTTTTTCTGATTCATTTCATGATATTGGAGCATTCCAAGTTATTTTTATTGCAGTTTGTACATTTTTCTTAATGGAAAAATTTAAAATTCATCCGGCTTTTGTAGTACTTGGTGCATTAATTTATGGTGCCATTAATCTTTAAAAATAAAAAAGAAACCAATTAATTGGTTTCTTTTTCTTTTTCTTCTTCTTCTTCTTTTTGTTTGCTCATAACTTCTTCATAATCTTTATTAAACCAAAGAGGATCCATATTATCCACTTCGCCATTATAGTTAATCAAAATTTCTTCGCCAGCTTTAATGTCTTTGTAAGCGAAAAAATCAAATGTGTGATTATCAAAGTTAATATCGTAAGTTGCATTTGCATCATAAGAATGGTTGAATAGCATTCCGTATCCTAGAAGAATAGCTGAATGATTAATACCATATTCAAATGCATAGTCTGCTAATAAAGTTTTCTCGATATGCTCATGTTCCTCGTTCGGGTAAGATATAACTGGCGCCTCGTGTATCAGTTCACCTTTTGCAATATCACGTGTTGCAAAGACACCTCGATTAAATTCACCGTCACTCAACGTAGAAGTTTTAATTTCAATCATAATTACACCTATAATTCTCTCTTAAGTCTTATAGATAGTTTGCCACTATTTTAGATATAAATCAATTTTTTTATCTAATTAGCGTTATTCACATAAAAGTGCGTCTCTTTTTCGATCGAAAGAAGTAGTAAAACCCAGGACAAGTCTACTATAAGATTAAAAACGGATAAAATAAAAAAAATCTAAGTATATATTTTGCCAAAACATCAAATTATAAAATTGTTATATATATATAGGGAGGCAGATTATAATGAAATTTTTTTATAAGATTATGATTTTATTGATTGTAATGTCTTCTATTCTTCCAGGAAATAAGCAGGTAAATGCAACTAGCAAAAAGGAATTTCTGCGAATTGAAGGATATAAGCCAAACCAAACTGTAACTAAAATTCCTAATCTAGCTGATATTTTCCAGGTTTCAACAAATCAGATCCTAGTAACTTTTGATTCACAAGTTGATCTAAATTTAGGAACAAAAGCATCATTTTATTGGATTCAAAGTTTATCTGATAAAATCCCTACCGGAATTGCATCTCTAGGAAGCAAAAGTCAATTTAATGCAAGGAACGCTTTATCAACTAATCAAGTTACAATTACAAAGGTACAAGGAGATAACAATTCATTCTTGTTAACCTTTAAACAAGAAATACCTTCAAATAAGCGATTTAAACTTGCAGTTCGTCATTTGCACGCTCCTGGTGGAAAACCATTTGATGGTATAAATGGTGTGAAAGTATTTACAGGTAAATAATTATTTAGTAGTTTGTCTATACGATGTAATCCCCTAAAGAAGAGGGGATTTTTTTATGTCTTGTAAAGAATGATGCCAAACGATCGTTTATGGAATATGTAGGTTACTCCGAAAAAAAATCTTAAAAAATATAAATTATAGAATTGACTTTAACGTTGCGTAAAGGTGTATTGTAATGATGTCAGGAGGTAGTCGCAATGGAATATACAGTACAAAAGCTTGGACTTCTAGCAGGAATCAGCACAAGGACTTTAAGATATTATGATGAGATTGGAATTCTTAAGCCGGCAAGAATTAACTCATCAGGATATCGGATTTATGGCCAAGCGGAAGTAGATCGCTTGCAACAAATCTTATTTTATAGAGAACTAGGTATGAATTTAGAAAACATTAAAGAAATTATCACTTCACCTGATTTTAATAGTGCCAAGGCGTTAACCGAGCATCGTGAGCAGCTTCTTGATAAAAGAAAGCAATTGGATTTATTAATTACAAACGTTGAAAAGTCAATTGCTCTAACAGAGGGGAGAATTACAATGTCAAATAAAGAAAAATTTGAAGGCTTTAAGAAAGATATGATCGAAGAAAATGAAAAGAAATATGGAAAAGAAGCACGTGAAAAATATGGAGATGAAGCTGTTAATAAAGCAAATCAAAAAGTAATGAATATGACAGAAGAAGATCATAAAGAAGTAACGCGACTTGCTGAAGAATTAGCAAAAACACTAGCTGAAGCATTTAAAACGGGCGATCCATCAAGTGAAATTGCACAAAAAGCAGCTGATCTGCATAAACATTGGTTAACATTTTATTGGAGCAAATATAGTAAGGAAGCGCACGCGGGCTTAGCCCAAATGTATGTAGACGATGAACGCTTTAAAGCACATTACGATAAGGAACAACCTGGAATTGCTGAATTTTTAAGAGATGCAATTCATATTTACACGCAACATAAAAAATAAGTCGGGGAAGGTGTACTCTAGTTCTAAGTACACCTTCTCATAATTCGTGAATGTTACTCATGAGGAAGTAAAACAGGGAAAAGAAGAAAATATCATACTCATAAAAGGTTTATGAGATGTTGTCATCCTCTTAAGTTTCCTATAAGTTATTCACGAAGGCTAGGTACCTATGTACGTTTGTCAAAACAACGCGATGGCTCAACTTTCATGTCCCATGGAAAACAATATTATGTAGTGTAAATCAGGCTCAACCAAAAAGTGTACTTAGATTCATTCCAAGTACACTTTTTTTATATTTTTTTGGAAAAAAATAGTAAATGTATTCAACAAAATTTGGTATAATTATTTTTATGATTAAGTAGTTTGATGTAAATTTTATAGAGAAGTATTATAAATTTTTAAATAATGGAATGTTTATGTACAATATAGGTAAGAATTTGATTTAAATAATTCAATTTTTAAACTAAGGATGTACTAAAATGGACGAACAATTTATATCGAGGAAAGAGCGACATAAGAAGCGCTTTATTAGAAAGCGTGAAAATATTGAGCGTGAAAAAATAAAATTTAGTACTTATATATTAAGTGTATTTTATTATTTTTTATTATTTTTAATTTTCAATCTTGTACAATTTTATATATTTCAGCATGTTCAGCATGTTAATCACACCATTAGATCACTTGGGAATTTTGATTTAGCTAGAGCAATCATATCAGGATTAATCTATTTACTATGTATTATTTGTATTGAGGATACTTATAGAAGATATCGAATGCCCTCAACTTTCATCCGAATATTAATACCAATTTTAGTGTTTATTTTAGCAATCATCACTATGTATACTTTATTAAAAGTATTTTTCTAAAACGATTTATTAAGATGAAAACAGAAAAAAAGTATTACTTCATTAAATGATGTAATACTTTTTTTGTTGAGCTTAAATAGTAACTTTGTTAGAGAATGGATAGGGTTGGGGCAAATCGCTTATCTTTGTAATTTGTTTATGAATCTTTTACACTCATTTCTAATAATCTTTTTTGAATCCAAACAGCGGCTTGGGTACCATCGCCTATTGCTATTGTGACTTGTTGAGAATGGGCTACTAAATCGCCGGCTGCCCATACATTTGGAACATTCGTCTCCTTTGTTCGTGGGTCTACAATAACATGCTTATTATTTAAAAGATTTACTCCTAACTGGATAGCAAGATTATTTTGTACTTCATTTCCACCAAAACCAATAAAAGCTCGGTCCCCATAAATTTTTTCACCACTTTGTAAACAAATGCCTTTAAAAGTGGAATCGTCTTCTTTAAGTACTTCTTTAATGTTTTCTTTTCGATAGTGAATTCCAATTTTCTGTAGTTGGTCATTCAATTTGGTATCAAGGTCATGTCCTTCGTGATTAATATATGTAATTTGTTTTGACCAATAAGCTAATGTTATGGCGAGATTTGCACCAGTATTACCAGATCCAAGTATTAAAACACTTTTATTTAAAATTTCATATCCATCACAGTCTGGACAAACATAAATTGTCGATCCAAGACAATCGACTAGATTTTTAATTTGAGGAATTCGATCAATTAGTCCAGTTGCGAGTAAGACTGTTTTGGCAGAATAAGATTTTCCTGCTTTCGTTTCTATTAAGAATTGATTGTTTACGTTATGTATACTTATTACTTTATCTTGGGTGAATGATACACCATAGACTTCAGCATGCTTTCTTCCTAGTTGTCTTAGCTCTTGTCCACTTACACTATTAGGCCAACCTAATATATTACGATATGTTTTACATAATGTTGAGCGCCCATAATTTGAGTCAATTACGAGTACATTCCTTTGGTATCGCCCAAGCTGAATTGATGCCTGTAAACCTGCGAAACCTCCTCCTACTATGATACATTCAAATAACTCATTCATAGACTTGTCTCCTAAATCATTTAATACAAAATCGTATATGTTCAATTTTTCCAATTAAGCAATTTCTAATCACAATTTCTCAATTAATCTAATGGTAGAAAATTAATAGATTTTTGATTGATATATTCTGAATAGTTAGGTACGATTTTTCTATTACCTTATTTTAATTTGTTGTTTTTTGTGGAGGGAGTAAAAATGAGTGCAGATAAGATTGCCTTAACAAATTCTAGAACGAAGGGAATTATTCTCGTATTAACTGCGGCAATATTATGGGGCATATCTGGAACTGTTGCACAATTTGTATTTCAAAGAAATCATTTTAGTCCAGAATGGTTAGTAGTTATTCGATTATTGTATTCAGGAATCATCCTATTAATTTTTGCTAGTCTGAAAGAAAAAAGAAATATAACAGAAATTTGGAAGGATAAGAAGGATGTCTTAAGTTTATTGTTATTTAGTATTCTTGGGATGTTAGCAGTTCAATATACATACTTCGCCGCAATAAAAGCTTCAAATGCTGCTACGGCGACAATTTTACAATATTTGGCACCTGTCATTATTACATGCTATTTGGCAATGCGTTTCAAAAAGGTACCCAATAGAAAAGAAGTACTGGCTGTCATTTTAGCGCTTGCAGGGACATTTTTATTGGTAACACATGGAACGATTAAAGGATTGTCTATTACTGGATGGGCATTGTTTTGGGGACTTACTTCCGCTTTTGCTTTAGCATTCTATTCAATACAGCCTCAAAATCTTTTAAAAAAATTTGGGTCGACAATCGTAGTAGGTTGGGGAATGCTAATCGGTGGAATTTGTTTTAGCTTCATACATTCACCTTTTAATTTCCAAGGTCATTGGTCGATGAATGCATATTTCGCAGTCATTTTTATTGTTATTTTTGGGACGTTAATTGCCTTCTATTGCTATTTAGAGAGTTTAAAGTATATTAATGCTTCTGAATCTAGCTTACTTGCATGTGTGGAACCATTATCAGCAGCTGTACTATCAGTCATTTGGTTAAGAGTAAATTTTGAAATGATAGACTGGATCGGTAGCCTATGTATAATAAGTACGGTTATCATTTTAGCAATGGCTGATCGAAAAGGGGCTAATTGACTATTATCTGTCACAAAAGAGCATAAAAAGACAGGACTCAATAATTTTAACTTGTTAGGATGTAAATAAGGGAGGAGTCATATGGCTTGGGTTGAATCTTTACAAAAGGCAATTGATTATATTGAAGACAATTTATTAAACGAGTTAACGATTGAAGAAATTTCTAAACAAGCTAATTCATCTGTTTTTCATTTTCAGCGAACATTTTCAATTTTAACTGATATTAATATAGCTGAATATATAAGGCGAAGAAGATTGACGCTAGCGGCCAATGAATTAACAACTACTGATCATAAAATAATTGACATAGCCTTGAAATATAGGTATGACTCTCCTGAGGCTTTTGCAAAAGCGTTTAGAAGACAGCATGGTGTAACACCAAGTGAAGCAAGAAAGTTTATTGGAAATCTAAAGTCATATAACCGCCTTGTTATTCAGGTGAGTTTGAAGGGAGCAGAACCAATGCAATTTAATATTGTTGAAAAAAGTGCTTTTCAAGTAGTTGGCGTGAAAAAAGAGTTTTCTTATTTGAATGATCAACAACAGCAACTGATTCCTAAAATGTGGGATGAGGTTAATGAAAATGGTACGAGTGATCGTTTGTACGAAATGAACAACGGTGACATTAAAGGTGTTTTAGGTGTGTGTATGATGAGCGAAGAGCAAAAATCAAAAAATCTACTAGAATATTGGATTGCAACCGCATATGAAGGAGATGTACCAGAAGGTTTTTATCATCATGAAATTCCTGCATCAAAATGGGCTGTATTTGGTGTTCACGGAGCAATGCCACATGCAATGCAATCGGCATGGAAGAAGATTTTTTCGGAATGGTTTCCTTCAAGCGGCTATTCACATGCAGGCATCCCTGAATTTGAACTTTATCCGGAAGGAAATCCATTTAGTGAAGATTATTATACTGAAATTTGGATTCCGGTAAAATAAATCCGATTATTATAAGCGTAAAAAAAGGTGCTTCCTAAAGAGAGCACCTTTTTCTTTTATGTAGGGATTTATCCTCTTAATGCTTCTAAAACTACTTGTGCTTTGTAGCCTTCAGAGAAATCTATGATTGTAGCTTCTTCACCTTTTAGAGCCTTTACTAATTTGTCAATTAATGAATCAGCTAAAGTTTGATCGGCTTCAATTTGCCTAATTGGCTCGCCGATTTTTCCTCCTTCTAAACTAGCCCAATTTACTAAAGAAAGAGTTCCTTCCGAACCATATGCTGTAAATTTAATTTCTTCTTCACCTGCAATTTGGTTTAAGCCATCTATTAATACAGGAGTGCCATCTTCTAATTCTAAAAAGGCGATAATTCCATTTTCGGAAGCAATAGGGTCAGCGGGATATTGCATATGTTTCGTATTGACTTTCATGTTACCAAAAATCTTTTGAATTTGTTGAATATAATGCACACCAACCTCTAATACATAACCTCCTTGTTCTTTAGTAGCAACCCATTCATTTTGTTGCCATAGTCTCGGCCAATTTGGAAAACGCATCTTTAATTCGATTCTTCTTAAGTCACCAACATATCCGGATTTTATAAGGCTAGCAAAAGACTTACTACCAACATTATAGTTTAATGGAAAGTTCATAGCATGAAAAATACCTTTTTCTTTAGCTTGAGTATAAAGTCCTAGAGCTTCCTCTGTTGAATTTGCCAAAGGCTTTTCACAAAGCACATTAATTCCTTTTGCGATTACATCAGATACTACCGAATAGTGATATTTTGGAGGTACAGTCACATAAACGAGATCAAGTTCAGCATTTTCAAGCATCTCAAGATGATTTGTAAAGGTTAAAACTGATTCTAATTGGCTACTTGTTTCTTGAACTTTTTCTTCTAAAGTGTCACATATTGCTACTATTTTTGTTTCTTGGTTGTTTGAAAATAAAGGAATTAATCTTTGGCCAATTGCACCAAGACCAATAATACCAACTTTTATCATGAGAAAAACACCTTTCAAAATAGATTTATATTGTAATTATAGTAAGAAAAATTAAATAATTAAAGAAATAGGTATCATGTTCTTTGCATAAGAGAATTGAAGTATTACAAATTGCTCATTAAAAATAATTTTTTGAGTAAAAAGTTTTGCGAATTACCAATTTCAAAAAGGGGTTTTCGACACAGAAAGAGAATATAATTCATTGGTAAGTAATGGAGGTGACATCATGGAGAAGAAGCCGTTGTATTATGATGGTAGTGGGGATGGAGAAAAATTAATTCAATCAGAAGTTGTAAAGCAAATGAGTATTGTTACTGAAGTAAGAAAAAATTTAACTGGTAATCCGTTTGTTATCGATTGGAGTCAAGTTAAAGTAGCTGGGAAATGATTTGTTATTCCTATTTGTTCTTGATTAAGAACGAACCAAAAAACGATCAGCAAAATAATGAATTAAAAAATTGTTTATCCCACTTGATTTATTAAAATTAAAAAGGATGTCCAATAAGTTAGTAAGTTAAACAAACTTAAGAGATATCCTTTTTGATTAAAGAGTATTAACAGTTTCCATCAATGTCGCAGCTTAATGAAGACTGCTCAACAAGTTTTTGGTTGTTTAAAGCTTGAATAAATGCCTCTTTACTTTGAACACCTTGTAAAACTTGATCACCAATTATAAATGTTGGTACTGCATTAATAAAATTAGGGTTTTGGATCGATGAGTCATACTTAGAATTTGAAACAGCTTCTATGAATTGAGAACGGTCTAAGCCAAGTTTTTCAGCGATATCTGCAAGTACGTTTACATCACCAATTTCTTTGCCTTCTGTCCAAAAGTCTGCCAAAACCGCTTGTGCATATTCAGCACCTTTTCCATTTTCTTCAGCGAATAAAAAGCCTCTGTGAGCTTTTTTAGTTGAAGGATGAGGATCCATAGTTGGTAAAATCATCTCTACACCGAGTTTTTGTGCAAGTGGTTGAACACCGAATTTCCATCCTTGTTGAATATAAGAACTATTTGGACTTAAAGGTTCAGCTCCCTCAGGTCTTAATTGGAATGGTTTCCATACAAGCTCTACGTCGCTAACTTCTTTCATAGCGTCCTCAAGTGGTTTTTTTCCTAAATAGCAAAACGGACATACATAGTCCGAATAAATTGTAACTTTCATTATGAAACCTCCTAAATCGATTAAAGAAAGTATAAACAATATTAGAACTAAATCTCAATTTATTAGCTTCGAATTACGAAATTTTTATATGGAATAACTGATTTTCAAGTAAAAAAGAAATAGAGCATGAGAGCTCTATTTCTTTATATCATTGGTTGTTTGATCATCAGGTGGTGGATTCGTTCCGATTCTAGCAGTGTTCAGATCAACAAATGCGTTTAAAAAATATTTTCTTCTTAAAAGTAAAACGGATAGTAGTAATAGACCACAGATTGATGTGAAAATCATTCCAGTAAGTAATCCACCTATATACATGAATGTATCCATTTGTGATGTAAAAAGTGACCAAACTAAAATAGAAAGGATACCGTCTGCTAAAACTATGGCAAGCGATACTACTAAATACGGTAAAAATTGTCCAGTCTCTTTTGTTTTCTTTGAAGCATATCTATACCCAATTGGTACAGATAAAAAGATGATAAAACAATAGAAGAGTAATATGAAATCTCGAATTGACATAGTATCACACCTAACTTTTTTTGTTGGTACTATACTATATGCAGAATATTCATATAATTGGACAAGAATTTTTTATTTACCAATTTTTACTTTTTTCTTTTTAATTTCTGCTTTTTCAGGTTTTGTAGGAGAGAAGTTATCAAAATCCTTTTTTGTTTCTGGTACTTCGATATGCCCTGTTCTTATATTTGCTTTATATAAATCAACTTGTTCTTTTGTGTCTTTATTTAAATTCTTATCTGTTTTTGCAAGGTCAACGCCATTTTCTTTAATGCCCCATCTCAAAATGCGTCCGCCTTGAAAGTTCCCTTTTAATTTCTTTTTAATTACTTCATCTACGCCTTTATCTATTCGTTTAATTGCTGATGTTAAGGTGACATTTTCAGGTAATCCTTGTTTATATTGATCCCGATCAACACCAATTACCCAAACTTTTTTACCATTTTTCTTTAATTTTTTAGCTTCAGTAAATACACCTAATCCTGTTTTTCCTGCTACTTGGAAAATTATATCTACACCTTTATCATTGTATAGGGACTTTGCTAATTTACTTCCCTCTGCAGGTTTATCATATGAATTTGCAAATTCAGTCAATACTTTTATTTTTGGATCGACTGACATAACACCTGCTTTAAATCCGTATTCAAATCTTTTTATAAATGGATCTTTTGTACCACCGATAAATCCAATCTTATGCGTTTTAGTGTTCATCGCTGCTGCAATACCAGCGAGGAATGCTGATTGCTCATCACGATAGGTAACACTTACGACATTTGGTCTTTCAACAATCCCATCAATTATGACAAAGTCAGATTTTTTTTCTTTACTCGCAACTTCAGAGATGGCTTTTTGAAATGAATAGCCTATTCCAAATGTTAAATCATATTTTTTCTTTGCATACTTCATTAATTCTTTTTTTGCTGCTTTGTCGTTTGGTGCATCAGTTTTTACATAATTTTTATTTTCCTTCCAACCATGTTTCTTTCCAGTTTCTATAATTCCATCCCAAACTGCTTGGTTAAATCCTTTATCGTGAATTTCAGTTTTACCCATAACAATTCCAATCTTAAAATCATTTTCTTTTTCTTTCTCCGATGCACTTATATTATTATTTCGATTAGCACAGCTGGTTAAAGTAAGGCTAGCAATTAGTGAGACAGTGGCGATTTGGAAAAAACGTCTTCGCATTGTTTTCCTCCATTTATTATTTTTAAAAAACTAAGCTCTATTGTGTAAATTTCCCAATCAATTCATAAATCATTCTTTAAAGTGTTGGCAATTTAATATACAAGTGGTACTGTAACAATTAGAAATGATTAAGATGGAGGCATTAACGTGAAGCTTGTATTTTTAGGAACGGGAGCAGGAATGCCATCAAAAGGTAGGAATGTAACAAGTATTGCATTACAGCTTTTAGAGGAAAGAGGAGCGACTTGGCTTTTCGATTGTGGTGAAGCAACACAGCATCAAATATTACATACGACAATTCGGCCAAGACGAATCGAGAAAATTTTTATTACTCATTGCCATGGCGATCATATCTTTGGATTACCTGGATTATTAAGTAGTCGAACTTTTTTAGGTGGAGAAGATTTATTAACAATTTATGGACCTAAAGGGTTAAAGGATTATGTAGAGACTAGCTTTAAAATTAGTGGTACTTATTTGAAATATCCGATTCATTATGTTGAAACTTCTGAAGGGATCGTTTTTGAAGATGACCAATTTATTGTTCAAGCAGTAGAGCTTGAACATGGAATTCAATCATTTGGTTATCAAATTATTGAAAAGGATTTACCTGGGGAATTGAACGTAGAGGAATTAAAGAAAATTGGTGTAAAACCAGGGCCAGTTTATAAATTCCTAAAAGAAGGGAAAACAGTAACGTTAGAGGATGGAAGAATTTTAAATGGTAAGGATTTTATTGGGCCTTCAAAAAAAGGTCGACGCATTGCAATAGCAGGGGATACTCGTATAACTGATAAAAGTAATTTGCTTGCAAGAGGTATGGATGTATTAGTACATGAATCAACCTTTGCAGACGATGAAACAGCTCATGCATATGATTATTTCCATACTACAAGTACTCAAATTGCAACTGTTGCTAAATGTGAGGAAATTAAAACACTCTATTTAACACATATAAGTGCAAGATATCAAGGGGAAGCTTCAAAAAAATTATTAGATGAAGCACGTGAAATCTTTGATCATACATATATAGCGAATGATTTTGATGAATACGAAATCACAAGAAATGATTAATTTTCACGATTGAAATTTTCAGTTAAGATGCAGAGCTTTTAAAAAGTTGAGATGTGTACATAAAAGAATAGTTTAGAGACATGATATAAGTATTCTGCGTAAAAGGAAGGTCATGGCTTTGAAACAATTAAAAGTTATCCTTTTATTTATTTTTTGTTTCCAATCTATTTTTTACAGTTCTATTAATGCATCAGCTGAAAGTAAAAATCGATATTACTACGAAAAGCAAGGTACTGCTATTTGGGAGGTACCTGTAAAAGAGAAAGTAATAGCAATTACATTTGATGATGGGCCGAATGATGAATATACTCCAGAAGTTTTAGATTTGTTAAAGAAGTATAATGCTAAAGCAACATTTTTTTTAGTCGGTGAGAGAGTTGCGAAATTTCCTGAAGTTGTAATGAGAGAAATAGAAGAAGGTCATGAAGTTGCGAATCATACATATACGCATGCTAGACTTCAGTATTTAACTGATGATCAAATAAGAGATCAATTACATAAAACTCATGATGCAATTATAGCTGCAACTCATGTCGAACCAGTATTATTTAGACCACCATTTGGTTACTATAGTGAGCGTTCGATAAATACAGTGCATGATCTTGGCTATTTAACTGTTATGTGGTCATGGCATCAGGATACATTTGATTGGCAAAATCCTGGAGTATATAAAATCGTATCAAATGTATTAAAAGATACTAGAAAAGGAGATATTGTTCTTTTTCATGATCACGGCGGGGACCGTAGTCAAACTATCGAAGCACTGAAACAAATCTTACCAGCTCTTCAAAAGCAAGGTTATCAGTTTGTAACGGTATCACAACTATTACAATTAAAAGCAGGAGTTAAACTTCCTAATTTTTAGTCAAAACCAGATCAATGGATTATCCAAATTGATCTGGTTTTTTGTTTGTCTGGCTTTTCTACTTCTTAAGTCTGATATAAAACCATTCCTCAGGCCATTATTCCAATATAAAAACTTGTATAAGATAAGAGTATAAGTTGAAAGGAGGCGACGAGGTCATGAAGAAGTTCTTAACTTTTATCCTCGTACTAATATTAATTGGAGTTGCTTTAGCGAATTTAGGTGGCTTGATTACTTTAGCACTTGGGTTAGTAATCACATATTTCAGTTTTAAAAAGTTTATGAAAACAGATTCGATTTTAATGAAAATCATCTGGACAATTATTGGATTAATCGGATTATCGATTGCAATAAGTGGTCTTCCTTCTTTAATAGGTGCAGCAGCAGCAATTTTGCTTTATTACCTATATAAAGATTATAAAAATCAAAAAAAACTTAAAGATGATGAATTTAATATTTATGATGAAAATTTCAACCCTATAAAATAAGAGGAGTGTATGACTATGAAAAACTTATTTACTCGTATTAAAAATCAAATCTCAGCGGATTTACATGGCTTATTAGATGAGAAAGAACAACAAAATCCTATCTCACAATTGAATTACTTCATTAAACAATCTGAAAGTGAATTAGGAAAAGTAAGGGGATTACTTGAAAGACATTACTCATTACGTACGAAATTCCAGGTCGAACGTGAGGGAGCACTTCAAATGGTGCAAAAACGTGAAGAACAATTAAAGGTTGCAAATGAAGCTGGAGCTGAAGAGTTAATCAAACGTGCAACTGAAGATCTAGCTTTTTATAAAGAACAAGCTGAAAAGTTTGTTACGTTAATCGCTAAAACAGAAGAAGAAATTAGCTTTATGCATGAGCAAGTTAATCAAATTGAAAAAAAGTTAAAAGAGCTTCATACGAAAAAATATGACTTAATGTCTCGCCAAAACATGGCTCACGCGACAAAAAAAATAAATGAAACTCACCATTTACTTAATAGTAAAATGCCATCAATTGACTTCAACTACTTTGAAAAACAAATTCGTGATTTAGAGCTAAGAGTTCGTTCAGAATTTGATCTTCAATCATTTGATTACAAAATTGACTTATTAAAAAAAGAATTAACAAATAAAGTAAAGCAAGAAGCATAATCGTTTTCGAGAAGAAGAGATCACCTATCTCTTCTTTTTTTGTGTGGATTTAAAATGGAACAATTCAACTAATTTCATTTTTTTTCACTGAGAAGTAGATGAGTGAGGTGGATTTCCACTACAGGATGTTATGAGTAAGTAATTCTCAAGAAAAAGTAATTTAAGTTACTTATGAACCTTTTATAAGGAGGTACAGAGAAAAAGCAAATTAAGTACCTCATGAATCTGTTATGAGTAAGTAAAATAGAAGAAAAGGCAATATAAGTACCTCATGAACCTGTTATGAGGAAGTAAATTGGAAGAAAAGGTAATATAAGTACCTCATGAACCCGTTAAGAGGAAGTAAATTAGAAGAAAAGGCAATATAAGTACCTCATGAACCTGTTATGAGGAAATAAATTAGAAGAAAAGGCAATATAAGTACCTCATGAACCCGTTATGAGGAAGTAAAATACAAGAAAAGGCAATTATAGTACCTCATGAAACCGTTATGAGGAAGTAAAATACAAGAAAAGGCAATTATAGTACCTCATGAACCCGTTATGAGGAAGTAAAATACAAGAAAAAGCAATTTAAGTACTCTCATGAACCCGTTATGAGGAAGTAAATGACAAGAAAAAGCATTTTAAGTTCTTCATGAACCCATTCTTTTGTCTTTTCTTTGATTATTTTGGAATAAATTTCTCTTTTAAAAATATAGATATGATGTTGACTTTAAATAGTATTGTTCAATTATTTGAAAATTTTGAATTAGTTTGTGAAACAAAAAAGGTACATTTTGAGAAAGGGCGAATTAATTATGAAAGGCTTCGAGATGGTTTTAAAAGACATTGTTATTTATTAACGTAAGATCCGTAAGATTCCCACATAAATAAAGATCCTACATTTAAGGGGCGTATAAGGAGGTTTGTAGAGTTTCAATCTTTGGGATGAGGGGCTTGAATCGATTCTACTTATGTTAACAGTGCTTTTAATTAAAACATGCGACTTGATGGAGTTGTAATTTTTGTATATGTGTTTTTAAAATAGAAAAATTAAGAATGATTAGTAAAATAAATTTTGAAAGTAGGGTTATTATTGAGAATTAAGGGTAATATCGTAAAAAAACATGATGTAGTTCATTGTATGGTTTCAACTGAGGCACAGTTTGCATGGGATCTTTTAAAGAAAACAAAATATCGATGTATTCCAGTTTTAAGTGAAAATGATAAAGAGTATGTTGGGAATCTTTATCGTGTTGATTTAGCTGAGTATTTAGTAGATAACGATTCTTTGCAAGGCAAGACAGTAAATGATTTTGTGCGCAAAGAATGTCCACCAATTCAGGAGGATTCACCATTTTTCAAAGTATTCTTTACGATTAAACGTTTTCCATATTTAGCAGTAGTAAATGATTTAAATGAATTTGTAGGAATTTTAACGCATAAAACAGTTTTTGAATTATTAGAAGAAGCATGGGGACTGAAGGACGGCGGTTATTCATTAACTGTTAGTACGATGGAACATGAAGGTGCATTAGCAAGATTAGCTAAGCTTGTAAATAAATATTCTAATTTGAAGAGCTGTATTACACTAGATAGTGATTCGGTTTATCGAAGAGTTTTAATTACGCTACCACCAACTATTAGTGAAGACGATTATATTAAGTTGAAAAAAGATATTATTAAAAAAGAGTTTCATATTATGCATGAAGAAGTTGCAACAAGTCATGCTACTCAAAAATGATTAAAAAGAAGAGCAAGGGGATCATTATACAGTCCCTTGCTCTTTTTTTATAAGCATATTTTTAATTTGATTTTTAATTTTTGATGCTAGTTTGATAGGCTTGGACTTAGTTAAACCCTTAATTTAGCTTTTTATGTACTTCATGATTTGATTCTTTATTTTTCTTTAATGAATCGAATTTTAATAGTAGGAGAGTTGATACTTTTTGAGGGTAGCTAAGTGGTTTGCCTTTTGCTTCTACCATTGAATTACCAACAACATAACTGATTGTTAGAAAGCCAACAATTAAAACTAGTGTAACGATTAAAGCAATTGTGATGAGAATACGCTTAATACTTGCTCGTAATACTCTACTGTTTGTTATTTTCATCAGAAAACTCTCCCCCTTAGGACAACACAGTTACCTGTATCATTTTATTACCTAAAGAAGAGAGTCATGACAAGCTGATTAAATTTTATTAATTTTTTCATACTCCTCTTGAATCTCACGTGATCGAACAGTTGCTTCAATAAAGCAATTTAAAAATGAATTAGCAACTTCACGGTCTTCAAGAACAGAGATTCCAGCTTGAGTAGTGCCATTTGGGCTAGTAACTTTCTTCCTCAATGTTAATGGAGATTTATTCGTTTCTTGAAGCATTGAAATCGAACCCATTAAAGTTTGTTGAATAAATGGCTTGGCAATATCACGATGGATCCCTAGTGCCATTGCAGCTCGTTCAAATTGTTCGATGACATAATATATATAGGCTGGACCACTACCAAATAATCCAGTCATAGCATGTAATTCGTCTTCTTCAACTTTAGCGACAATACCGACACGCTCAAATAATTTTTTTGCTGTTTGCACTTTTTCATAAGGAACTTCATCTGGATAAGCAAGTGCTGTAGCAGATTTTCTTACGAGTGAAGACGTAGTTGGCATTGCTCGAACAATATTCAGATTTTCATTTCCTAATAACTGTTTAAGTGTACTAATTGTAACACCTGCTACTAATGAAATAATTAATTGTTTTTCATTGAAAAAACTTTTAATTTGATCAAGAGCGATTGTAACATCTTTAGGCTTCATCGCTAAAAAAACTACACTTGAACCAGAGATTGCTAGCTGACGGTTAGTAGTAGCTAATACACCATATTTTGTATGTAAACTATCTAAACGTTCTAAATCACTCCTATTAGTGATTGCAATTTGATCACTCTCAATATACCCACTATCAATTAATCCTGCAATTAATGCTTCTGCGATACTACCTGCACCAATAAACGCAACTTTTCCTAGAAACATTACATTCACCTCACCTCTATTGTAATAGATATTTATATTAGAGAAATAAAAGCTATATTCCTAGTTACTTTTATATCATTTTTTAAAAATATTTTTAAATAATTTTTAGATGAAGGCAAAGTTTTAAGCAGAAAAGAAGTAATTGGGAAATTTTTTTAGTTTTGTAACGATTAATACCTTTTTCGATCCCCGTGTTCACAGTACTTTCTAGGTTCTGGTATTACATTAATGTAAAATTCTAATCATCTTTGTTTGTATTTTTTTAAATGTATATTAGAATTAACTGTAAGAAGATTCAGATAAGGAGGAATTAACATGATCCCTGAAGATAAGATTCACCAAATTACACTCCCGGTACCTTATGCAATGAATACAGTAAATGTTTTTTTAGTTGAAGGAGATTTATTGACTTTAATTGATACAGGAACGAATACGCCAGATACATTAGATGCACTTAAAAGTGAATTAGATAAAATAGGGTATAAATTAGAAGATATTGAACAGGTCATTTTAACTCATCATCATCCAGACCATGCAGGATTATTAGAAGAGTTCAATGAAGATGTGAAGATTTTAGGCCATGAACGAAATATTCCGTATTTAACTCAGGAACAATCATTCCTAAATTACTATAATGAGTACTTTATTGAAAATGCACTATTATACGGTGTACCACAAGAATATGTACAAAGAATGCCACGTACAACAGAGAAAATGCCATATACTAGTATTCGTTCTTTAACTCATACGATAGATGAAGGCGATCAAATTGATAGTATTTTTGGGTTGAAAGTATTGTACACACCTGGTCATGCAACTTCTCACATTTCTTTATTCAGTGAGGATGATGGCATTACATTCGGTGGAGATTTATTATTAGATAAAGTTTCGTCAAACCCAATTATTGAGCCCCCATTAAATGGTGAAACCGAACGTGTAAAACCATTATTACAATACAATCACTCTTTAAAAAGAATAGCGGAACTTCCGATTACAAAATTATATACTGGTCATGGTGAACCAGTTACAGATATTAAAGGGTTAGTAAAAAGTAGATTAGAAAAGCAAAAAGCTAGATCTGAAAAAGTATATGAAATGATTAAAAAACAACCGTTAACTGCTTATGAAGTTTGCCAAATGTTATTTCCAAAGGTTTATCAAAAACAACTTTCACTTACTTTGTCTGAAACAATTGGTCAATTAGACTACCTGGAAAACTTAGGTTTTATTAGTTTAAATGAACGAAATGATGGTATACTTGAGTATAAAACGAATGAGCATTCAGTCAGTCAATAATAGAGGTGGAAATTTTTGAGGTTAAGTAACCAAACGGTAGTAATAACAGGTGCTTCGAGTGGTCTTGGGAAAGATTTAGCTTTAACTGCTGCAAAACAAGGCGCTAATATCGTCTTAATTGCTAGAAGAGAAACAGAGCTAAAAAACTTAAAGGCAAAAATACAAGAAGATTTTCCAGTTAAATGTCATTATTTTGTTGTAGATGTGACAGATGAAAATGCAGTATACGATGCATTTCATCAAATCGAAGAGCAATTTGATGGAATCGATGTTTTAATAAATAATGCAGGGTTTGGTCTATTTCAAACAGTTGAACAAATGTCACTTCAAGATATGAAGCAAATGTTTGATGTCAACGTATTTGGAGTCATGATTTGTTCAAAGCTTGCCCTTACGTCAATGAAGCTAAAAGGGAAGGGACATATTATTAATATCGCTTCTTTAGCCGGTAAGATTGCAACTTCAAAGGCTGCAGCATATGCAGGTTCTAAGCATGCGGTGCTAGGATTCAGCAATGCTTTAAGACAAGAAGTTGAAAAAGACGGAATCTATATTACGAATATAAATCCAGGTCCGATGGATACACCGTTTTTTGAGATAGCAGATGAGTCAGGATCATACGCAAAATCTGTTCGGAAAATGATGTTAGACCCTGAAAAAGTTGCTTCGAAAGTTATTTCTTTAATTGGAAAAAATGTTCATGAAATCGATCTACCTTCATGGATGGGATTTGGAGCAAAAGTCTATTCAGTATTCCCTAAAGTAAGTTATTATTTAATGATGAAATTCGGAAATAAAAAATAACAGAAGCTGTTCATATAGACTGCTTAGGTGATAGAAAAAAGAGCTAAGAGAGGAATCTTCTCGAGGCTTTTTTTAATGTCAAAGAATCAAATATAAAAAGAAATATTGCAATTAAAGATTAAAGGGGATTTTTATTATTTATAAAAATAAATGTAGTCATGGTTAATTATATCGAGTAGAAGTAGATTTTGCTGATCCCATTTGGTGTGCAAAGTGTAATTGGAATTTTGATATTGATGACCTCCACATATCTGAAGAGTTATCTAGAGAATTAATATCATGGGTACTTGAATATCAAAATTCAGTAGATTTATTTAAGGCACCTTCACTACCAAAAGTTAAGAAAATTAAACATAATCAAATGGGAGCATTATTGGCAAAAAAAGTTCAATTCGAGTTAGATGTTCCTGTAATTTTTAATCCTTTAACTTAAAAGTTATTAATAGCTTCGTTGTAAACTAACGTATTAGTTTGCTAAATACATAAAGAAAAGTTAAGACCACATTTTTGTGGTCTTTTTCAGTTGTAATCAACATAATTTCATTCGAAGTAAACCCCATTGTTTTTCATTAGTCTAACTTCATGCGCTTTCAACTATATATATAGTAATGAGATCTAAGTGAAAGATGGTGGGATAGTATGACTAAAAGGGATTATTTAATAAAACCACTTGTAGGTGATAGTTATCCAACAATTGATAGAGGAGAAACTATCTACCTATGGGACAAGCAAGGAAAGAAATATATTGATGGTTCTTCGGGTGCAGTTGCTGCAAGTATTGGTCATGGTGTGAAGGAAATAATTGATGAAATGGTAAAGCAGGCCTCTAAAGTGGCGTTTGTTTATAGATCACAGTTTACGAGTGAGGCGGCAGAACAATTAGCTGAAAAAATAGCTCAGCTAGCACCTGGAGATTTAAACTGGAGTTTTTTTGTTAATAGTGGTACTGAAGCTACTGAAACAGCTATGAAAATGGCAATACAGCATTTTCAAGAAAGAGGAATTCATACGAAAACGAAGATTATATCAAGGAGCATGAGCTATCATGGCATCACCATCGGATCCTTATCTATGTCAGGGCATCCTTTAAGGAGGAAACGTTTTACTAGTTTACTAGAGGATTATCCAATGGTTGAAGCGCCGTATTGCAAAAGGTGCCCATTTGAATTAGAGCATGGAAATTGTGGTTTACTTTGTGCGACCGCACTTGACCGTACAATTCAGAAATTAGGTTCTGAAAATGTAGCAGCCTTTATAGCTGAACCTATTGTTGGTGCGGCAGGAGCTGCGTTAACTCCTCCAAAAGGATATTATGAAAAAATTAAAGAAATTTGTGATAAACATGATGTGTTACTTATTGCGGACGAAGTAATGACGGGAATAGGTAGAACTGGGGAAATGTTCGGAATGAACCATTGGAATTGTGTGCCCGATTTATTAGTCCTCGGTAAGGGATTAGCTGCTGGTTATACGCCAATTGCTGTAGCAATCGCAAGTGATCGTGTAATGCAACCAATATTAGAAGGCAGTCGACTTGTTATGAGTGGACATACGTTTAGTGCGAATCCTCTCTCTGCAAGTATAGGTTTAGCGGTTTTAAACTATGTTGAAAAAAATGGATTAGTACAAAATTCTAAAATACAAGGTGAAAAAATTAAATTAAAACTAAAAGATTGGCAGAAAGAGTATCCTTTTCTATTCGATGTTAGGGGAGAAGGACTACTGATCGGTATTGAAATAAATGATGATTTCTTTGAGTGTAAAAGTGTAACAAATCGTGTAATTGAGATTGCTAAAAATCATGGATTATTACTGTATCCATCTGTTAGTGGTCCATATGGAAGATCTGAAAATAGTTTCTTGCTTTCTCCACCTTTAGTCATTACTGATGCGCAAGTAAATGAATTGCTAACTTTATTGAAGGAAGTATTTAATGAGCTAAATCAAGAAGCAAAGGAGATCGAATAATGGCAATCAATACTTTCGGAAAAATCATTAGTATTGAAGAAGCTTTGCTTTATTTTAAAGATGATATGGTGTTAATGTTCGGTGGGTTTGGAGGAATCGGTAACCCACCAACATTAATAAGGAGCATTTTAGAGAAAGGTGTGAAAGATCTTACTCTAATTGGAAATGATACGGGTTTTCCAGATGTTGGGATCGGTCAATTAGTGACGGCTAAAAGAGTAAAAAAAATGATTACAACGCATATTGGATCAAATCCGAATGCTGGAAAGCAAATGACAGATGGTACGTTAGAAATAGAGTTCAGTCCTCAAGGTACATTTATCGAACGGATCCGGGCGGGTGGAGTTGGATTAGGTGGCGTTTTAGTGGATATTGGGATTGATAGTGTAATAGATATTGATAAACAGAGAGTGAATGTATTTGGGAAAGAGTATTTAGTTGAAACTCCTCTCATTTCAGATGTTTCAATTGTATATGCGAAGAAAGCAGACCCTTTTGGGAATTTAGTTTTTGATAAAAGTGCTCGCAATACGAATCCTTATGTAGCAATGGCCGGAAAAATCACAATTGCTGAAGTTGATGAAATTGTTCCATTAGGAGCATTAGAACCTGAAGAAATTATCGTGCCTGGCGCTTTCGTAAACCACATCGTTCAATCGGAAGGGGTGAATTGGAAGTGGGTTTGGGAAAAATAAATCCTAGGGAAATGATGGCAAAACGTGCAGCAAAAGAAGTAAAGAGCGGTATGATTGTGAATCTTGGGATTGGAATTCCTTCACTGATCCCAAATTACTTACCAGATGATTGCCAAGTAATGTTCCATGCAGAAAATGGCGTATTAGGTTTAGGACCTACTCCGCAAAAAGGTGAAGAAGATGAGAATTTATGTAATGCTGCAGGATTACCTGTAACATTAATTCCGGGTTCGAGTTATTTTGATAGTAGCATAGCCTTTGCGATTATTCGAAAAGGTTTATTAGATTTAACAGTACTAGGTGCCCTCGAAGTCAGTAAAAATGGCGATTTAGCCAATTGGATTGTCCCTGGTAAAAGAGTGCCAGGAATTGGTGGAGCGATGGACTTAGCTCAAAAATCAAAAAAAGTAATTGTTTTAATGAACCATACTAATAAAAATGGTGATCCAAAAATAGTCTCTGAATGTACACTCCCTCTTACATCTCCAAATTGCGTAGATTTAATCATTACTGAAATGGCCGTAATTGAAGTTAAAAAAGAAAGTGGAGAGCTTTGGTTAAATGAAGTAATGTCTCCATATTTAGTCAGCGATGTGATTGAGAAAACTGGTGCTCCACTATTTGTGAACCCAAATGTTATTGTTCATCGTTGGGAGTGATCAAGATTGGATTTGAAAGCTAAAATTAATGACTACATTCATAAAAATAAGAACAAGGCAATTGAATTACTTCAAAATCTTGTTCGTGAAAAAAGTGTTTCAGGAAATGAAGCTGCTGCACAAAAAATTGTCTCAAATTATTTACAAAATCTTGAATTAGTGATTGATCGGTTTGAGCCGTCAATTGAGGAATTAACAAAATCATCTTATTTTATTTCAGAACGAACTTCATTTGAAGATAGTCCGAATATCGTTGCAATTTTTAAGGGAACAGGAAATGGTAGATCGATTATATTAAATGGACATATTGATGTGGTTCCTAAGGGTGAACTAAGTAGTTGGGAGCGCCATCCGTATAGTGGTGCAATCGTAGGAAATCGCTTATATGGTAGGGGAACAACAGATATGAAGGGCGGAAATGTTGCTGCATTATTTGCGATTGAAGCAATAAAAAAATGTAATATTCCTCTTAAAGGCGACATCTATTTTGAAAGTGTTATTGAGGAAGAAAGCGGAGGGGCAGGTACGCTAGCAACGATATTACGAGGATACGAAGCTGATGCTGTCCTTATTCCAGAACCAACTAAAATGAAAATTTTTCCGAAACAGCAAGGCAGTGTTTGGTTTCGAATAAAAGTAAAAGGTAAAGTCGCCCACGGTGGAACAAGGTATGAAGGTATTAGTGCAATTGAAAAAAGTATATTGGTTATTAATCATATAAATCAATTAGAAAAAGTTCGAAATACAAGATTACTAGATGATCCACTATACAAAAATGTGCCAATTCCAATTCCAATTAATATCGGAAAAATAAATGGAGGTACTTGGCCCTCCTCTGTCTCGGATCTAGTTACTCTTGAGGGAAGGCTAGGTGTTTCACCAAATGAAACAATCGAAGAAGCTAAACTTGAAATAACGAGGTGGCTTAAAACACTCTCATTAATTGATGATTGGTTTATTGAAAATCCGGTTGAGCTTGAATTTTTTGGAGCAAGATGGTTACCAGGTAGTATCGATCTTGAGCATCCATTTATGGAATCTCTGAAGAAATCATATGAATATGTTTATAAAAATGAACCAATTATTGAAGCCTCTCCATGGGGTACGGACGGCGGATTATTTTCACAAATAAAACAAATACCTACTATAGTGTTTGGACCTGGTGAAACGAAGGTTGCACACTATCCAAATGAATACATTGATTTAGATGAATTATTTCGTTGTGCGGAGGTAATTGCATACACTTTACTAGATTGGTGTGGAGTAGATGAATAATGAATTATTTAATTAAAACAAGTAGAACACAACTGAAAACGAAGTCCCAAAATATTTTCAAGGAAATAATTTAAGATTTTATATTAAATAAATTGTAAATAATCGACGAAGATTGAAGGAACATTCAACCTAATTGCCCCTTCTAAAATGAACCATTAAATAGAAAGGCCCGTTACTACATTATGAGTAACGGGCCTTCATTTATTAATAGAAAAGTTAAGCCTCATTGTTTATTTTAATGGAAGGTAAAACAACTTTTTCAAATAGTATAAAATTACTAGAAATAATGATAGTTAAAATGGAAATTGGAACACTAAATAGTAAAAAGATAAAGGGAGGATTTATATGCGAAAGATAACTTTATTTTTTCTATGTCTATTTTTGTGGATGCAGTTGCCAGAAAAAACACATGCTGCAGACAAAATTCCAATTTTAATTTATCATTCCATTGATGAGTTTACTGGTCACGGAGTTAGAGACTTGTTTGTCTCACCAGAGAATTTTGAAAAGCAAATGATCTATTTACGTGATCATGGATTTACGCTTTTAACTTTTGAACAATGGGGAGACCGTAATAACGTAAAGAAACCTGTATTTATTACAATTGATGACGGTTATAAAAATAACTTAAATGTGTTAAAAATCTTTCAAAAATTGAAATCGGATACGTTTACACCAAGAGCAACTATCTTTGCGATATCCGACTATATTGGATGGCCGGATCGTCTTTCTAGTACGGATTTAAAAAAGATGTCTGATTCAGGGTTGTTTTCAATCCAATCACACACTGCAACCCATCCAGATTTAAGGAAGATAGATGATTATCATCACGAGTTGAAAGATTCCAAAGATAAGATCCAATCAATCACTGGAAAAGCTGTGATAGCTCTCTCTTATCCTTATGGTTATCATAATGATAAAGTAATTGAGGAAACAAAAAAGTACTATAAATTTGCAGTAGCGACAGATCCGAAATATTATCTAGAAAAGGGTACAAAGAATGAAGTCTATCTTTTACCTAGAATCTATATTAAGTATGACACTACGATGGATGAATTTGCTAAGATTGTAGAAGGACAGGCTAAGGTAATTGTAAATTTTAGAGAATCTGAGACTATTTATTACGATTGATATAGGGTTACTCATAAGTCTTTGTACGTTCGACTTTATGAGTTAACCTTATTTTATTGATTATTAAAGATATTTGCTTAGTTAAAAGATTATTTTTTCATCAATCATGGGGAAAATTACCTTTTTTTAACTTTGTCGATAAATAGGAGGTTTGTGAATAGTTTGTCTCATGGTATGATATAGTAAGTGATAGATTAATGAGATAGAAAAGGTGATTAAATGAGAGCAAATCCATCACAAAGACCATCATCTAAAATGAGGTCAGTATGGAGAATTACATCACTACTTAGCAGTATCTCTTTAGTTGCTTTACCAATTATCTATTATTTTCTTATGAGATATTTTTCACTTCCCTTCTTTATTTTAATGATTATTATAGGTATCGTTATAGCGTTAATTATTTTTTTAACTTTATTTTTACCTACACTTAAATTGAAATATACCGTATATGAGATTTATGAAAATGAGTTAGAAATTCAAAAAGGAATATTTGTTATTAAACGAATTGTTATTCCTATGGTCAGAGTTCAACACGTGACGACAGAAGTTGGACCAATACTGCGTCGATACGGTTTATCTACAGTGAATATTTCCACGGCTGCTACCACACATGAAATTGAAGGCTTAGAACACCATGTCGCAGAAAAGCTTAGAGATAAAATTATCTACTTAGCAAGGATAAGTGATGACGATGTATGAGCCAAAAAGACAACATCCAGCTTATATACTTACCGTATTTTTAGAGCAAATTAAAAACGTACTAATACCACTTATTATACTTTTAGTTTCAGGTGGTAAAGGTTCAATGTTTCAATATTTGTTTGCTGCTGTTCTGATTGTTTTTCCAGTTGCTTCAGCAATCATAAAATGGTATCGATTTACCTACTATATAACTGAAGATGAATTTAGAATTCGTTCGGGATTATTTGTAATCGAAAATACATTTATTCAAAAAGAACGTATTCAGTCTTTTTCAATTAATGCTGGATTTATTCAACAGTTTTTTAATGTGGTGAGCGTACGAATTGAAACAGCTGGTGGGAAAAAAGCTGAAGGTATATTAAATGCGATACCTAAGGAAGTGGCACTTTCATTAAAAAATGAAGTATTAAACTCTAAAAAGAAAAAAGTAGGTTTGGTTGTAGCTGAGGAAAATAGTGTACAAGCAGTACCTTTAGTAGATATAAGTTTAACAATTGAAACGAGAAAACTTTTTTTAGCTGGAATCACTTCCTTTGAAGTTGGACTAGCTTTTGCCGTTTTAGCATCATTATTTTCACAAATCGAGGATTTACTTCCACATAGTATTTATGTGGCAATATATAATCAAATACAAACATTCACTTACATGATGTTTTTTATTGTATTTTTAGGTAGTTTATTACTTTCCCTAATTTTTTCAACCATTCGATACATATTGAAATTTGCAAACTTTACTGTCCAAAGAAGAGATGATCGAATTATTATTACAAGAGGGTTATTCGAAAAAAATGAATTTACGGTTTCGTTAAAACGAATTCAAGGAGTAGTTATAAAAGAAGGAATCATTCGTCAATTATTCGGCTATTCTACAGTTTACGTCGAAGCTGTTGGAATGGGGGATAAACAGGAACAAGGTAGACATGTTCTACATCCATTTATTAAAACGAAGGATGTCCACTTATTCCTAAAAAATTTTATTCCTTCTATTAACTATGATGAAATATCAAACCGAGCACCAAAAAGAGCTCGAAAAACGTATTATTCAAGAATGATTATTACTTTTCTTCTAATAGCAAGTGGAATTGTATTACTTCCATTTGTCCATTTCTGGGCTTATGGCATTGTTTTAATTGGTCTATTTATTGGGGAATTAGGATTTAGAAACGCAGGCTATACATTATTAGATCGAACTGTGATCATTCAGTCTGGTTATTTCTCAAGAACAACCGCGATTTTACCAAAAGAGCGAATACAAGTATTGATCGGTGAACAAAGTTTCCTTCAAAAAAGAGTAAAACTAAAATCTATCTACATTACGATTCTTTCAAGCCAATTTGGTCGTACTTATCAGGTAAGACATTTAGATGAAAAAGACGTAAATCAAATGATTGGTTGGTTTAGTTAATATCGTATTGAACAAGTACAGATCGTTAAAAGAAGACGTGTATACATTAGTGTAAGCACGTCTTTTTCTAACGCTTAAATTTATTTTTTCAATTAGGAGGAAAAGAACTTGGGGAAAAGAATATTTGTAGGAATACTCCTCTTAACCGTGTTTGTAACAGTTTTACATACGCTGTGGAATAAACCTGCACCATTAAAGCATGGAGTGATTGATGATGTTGGCCATCTTCTTCCTACTAAAATTGATCGTATTGTCAAAGGAAAGGAAGTAGATCAATTAAAGAAAATTGTAATTGAAGCAAAAAAACAAGGGAAGACAGTTTCAATTGCAGGTGAGCGACATAGTCAAGGAGGTCATACATATTATAAAGATGGTGTGGTGATTGATTTAAAAACATTTAATAAGGTTGAAAAAGTGGATCCTGTTCAAAAGACAGTTATTGTTCAAAGTGGTGCTACATGGGGAGATATACAAAAAGCGATTAATCCTTATCATCTTGCTTTGAAGGTAACTCAGTCACAAGAGATATTCTCAGTAGGTGGTTCATTAAGTGTGAACGCACATGGTCGTGACATTCGGAATCACTCATTAGCTAGTACTGTTAATTGGTTTACATTATTAACACCAGAAGGGAAGGTAATTAAAGTAAGCCGCACCGAGAATAAAGAATTATTCCCGTATGTATTAGGTGGATATGGATTGTTTGGAATTATTTTAGAAGTAGAGTTTCAACTAACAAATAATGAATTATATCGAGTAGAAACAAAAACGATGGACTATAAGAAGTATCCAAATTATTTTAACAAGAACGTTTTAGAAAACCCAAATGCAAGAATGCATATTGCTAGGATTTCTGTAGCACCAGATAGCTTTTTAGATAAGGTTTATGCAATTAATTATATGGCAACATCCCATAAAATGACCGATTCAGATCAAGAGCTGAAGGAAGATCATTCTGCTTTTTTACCGAAGTTTGCACTAGGTATGTCCAGAACTTCGGACATTGGTAAAAATCTATTTTGGGATTTTCAATATCGCTTTATTCACTCCCTAAATGGAAACTATGAAACTCGCAATAATGTCATGCGTTCTGAAAGTAAGTTTATGGAATTCGATGATCGTCAAGATACACAAGTTTTACAGGAATTTTTTGTACCTGTAAATGAATTTGTTCGTTACATTGATGATGTTAGAGAATATTTACAATATGAAAATTTAAATATATTAAATATTACGATTCGATATGTTGAAAAAGATGATGAAACAGTCATGAATTATGCGAAAGATGATATGTTTGCTTTCGTTGTTTTGATTCAACACGGTAAAGATAAAGATTCTGTTCAATATGCAAAAGAAGTCATTCAAAAGTGGACTGATCTAACTCTAGAGCATCGAGGTACTTATTATTTACCTTATTATCCATATCAGTCTAAGCAACAAATGGTTTCAGCATATCCAAAAACGCAAGATTTTTTCAATAAGAAAAGAGAGTTTGATCCAAATAGTGTATTTATGAATACGTTTTATGAAAATTATGGGGAGTAATCCTATGAACCGTTTTTTAATCGCATTACTTAGTATTATTGGATTTAGTAGCTCTTTAGTATTTCCATATTATGTCCTCTTCTTAAGGAATATAGGAGATGCGTATGACGTATTTAGTTTATTATATGGAATTTTTTCATTAAGTTTAAGTGTAGTTGTATACTTTGGTGGTCGATTCGTTGACCGGGTTTCACCATTTTTATTAATGATATTCCATTCATTATTTTGCTGTTTATTGTTTTTTTCACTGCCTTTAATCGATAATATAAAGATTGTTTATATTGGGCAAGTTTTATTTGGAGGATTTACTGCGTTATTCAAGATCGCTGAAAAGAAATTATTTATGAACGCTTCATCCGATTTTTATAGGAGTTACTTATTTTGGACTTCTTTTGTAACTGCTATTTGTATTATAGGTGTTGGAACTTTACTTGATTCAATTGACATTCAATTTATGTTTCATTTAGTAGCTTGGCTTTTCTTAATAAGTGCACTTGGTCTTTGTTATAAAATGATAAGGAGCATGGGGCAGACTGGTCCTAAGTAATGAAGTTTATTATTTAAATTCAGAGTAACGCAACAATGTTTTGTTTTTATAGGTTGTTTTTGTGCGTAACGTTGTTATATTCCTTTTTATACAATAAAGTTAATGAATATGTACCATGATTTACATATAAAATACTGTTTTTAATAAAAATAAAATAATAAATTTAAATTTATATATTGTTTAAGTAACGAAACAATGTTATATTAACTTTAAATTAATTAAAGTATTTATGGAGACATTCATTACTTTATGTGAAGTTAAATTGTATGGAAGGAATGATTATATATTATGAGACATGAGGAAGCTGTAGGGATTTTTTATGCTGCTTTTGTTATTTTAGGATTAACGATTGGTTTAGGTGTAGGTTATTTTACATCACATTTAGTCGTAGGAGGATTTATTGGTTTTGGAATTGGAATAGGTTTAGGTCTATTAAGTAATGCTATTTTATACATTAATAAAGACTGATTTTGACGGCTGTGCTAATGATTGCCAAAGGATAGCTCTTATCAGACTAAGTGCCTCGAAAGAATAGCGTTTTTTAGTCAGTCAGATACTTAAGTTAGACCATGAATACAGTATTGAAATTAAATTTTATGCTTGAAATGTTAAAGGAGAGATGGTCATGCAAAAAAGGGAAACAAAACTGGTTCCTGTTATGATAGCGTTATTGCTTGGGATATTTTTCGCTTCCCTTGATAACACAATCGTTTCTACGGCAATGCCTACAATATTAAAAGATTTAGGTGGCTATGATAAATTTGTTTGGGTAACATCAGCTTACTTAGTTACAGAAATGGCTGGGATGCCAATTTTCGGTAAACTTTCTGATATGTACGGTAGAAAAAGATTTTTTATGTTAGGAATTATTCTATTCATTTTAGGTTCAGTTCTTTGTGGAACAGCGACTTCTATTATTCAGCTTAGTATTTATCGTGCTATCCAAGGTATTGGTGGAAGTGCATTAATGCCAATTGCTTTTTCAATTATTTGGGATGTGTTTCCTGTTGAAAAGCGTGGTAAAATGAGTGGTGTTTTTGGTGCTGTTTTTGGGTTATCAAGTGTTCTTGGACCATTGATTGGTGCTTATATCACAGATTATATTAACTGGAGATATATTTTCTATATTAATATTCCTTTTGGACTTTTAACACTTGGACTAATTAGTTATTTTTATATCGAGTCAAAAAACCACACAAAGCAACAAATCGACTGGTGGGGTGCAACAACTTTTATTATTAGTATCGTCTGTTTAATGTTTGCACTTGAACTAGGTGGAAAAGAATACGCTTGGGATTCAGTTCAAATTTTAGGTTTATTTGCTGGATTTGCTGTTTTCCTTATTGGCTTTTTATTTATTGAACGTAAAGCAGCTGAGCCGATTATTTCGTTTAGTATGTTTAAATATCGTCTGTTTGCTGCTAGTAACTTTGTTGGATTATTTTATGGAGCGGCATTCATCGCTGCAACAATTTACATTCCGATCTTTATCCAGTTTGTTCAAGGTGGAACAGCTACGAATTCTGGTTTAGTTTTATTACCAATGATGGTGAGTGTAAGTATTTCTGCCGCATTTGGTGGAACTTTAGCAAATAAAACTAGTTATCGTAATATTATGGTCGGATCAGTTGTGCTTCTGTTAGCAGGTATTATTTGCCTAGGTACTTTAACACCTGATACGTCTAAATTCCAAGTGATCGTTTATATGATCATTGTTGGATTTGGTGTAGGGGCATCGTTCTCAGTGCTTGGTATGTCTGCGATGCATCATTTTGATAATGAAAATCGTGGTTCTGCAAGTTCAACTAACGCATTCCTACGTGCACTTGGCATGACAGTAGGTATTACGGTATTTGGTGTTATTCAACGAAATGTATTTACTGATAAAATTGCTGATGCATTTGCAAAAACTGGCGCACCACAGGATTTTTCAAATATTAATCAAGCCTTTACTCCTGAAGCTGCCAAATTGATTCCTGCACCAATATTGACAAAAATTACTGACGTGTTTTCAACATCAATTGCTCATACATTCCTTTGGACATTAGTTCCTGTAGGATTAGCATTGATTTCAATTTTCTTAATGGGTAACGAGCGTTTATCAGATAAAGAATTGGCTAAGAGCAATGCGTCATAAATAGAAATAAAAAAGAAAGGCCTTGGGTCTTTCTTTTTTTGAACACAATTGGGTAAGTAGATTGAATGATTTTGAAAGGGGATTTAGATATGACAGAAATTTGGGAGTCGAGTTTTATAGAAAATCAAATGATGTGGGGATTTGAACCTTCAGACTCCGCAATTTTAACAAAGGACTTTTTCCTTGAAAAGAAAGTTCAGGATGTTTTGATTCCGGGGATTGGATATGGTAGAAACGCAAAAATTTTTACTGACAATGGAATAAACGTAACAGGTATTGAAATATCAAAAACAGCGATTGAATTGGCAAGACGAAATGGAATTAATTTTACTATTTTTCATGGTTCAGTTACCGACATGCCTTTTGATCAAAAGCTTTATGACGGTATATTTTGTTACGCACTTATTCACTTATTGAATAAAGAAGAGAGAGAGAAGTTTATTAAAGATTGCTATAATCTGTTAAATCCGAATGGCTATATGGTATTTACTACGATTTCAAAAGATGCACCAATGTACGGAAAAGGCAAACAGCTAGGTAAAGAATACTTTGAAATAATGGAAGGGATAAAAATGTTCTTTTATGATTCTGACACGATCAAACAAGAATTTGGAGACTATGGATTGATTGAAGTTTCCGAAATTCTTGAACCACATAAGAATATGGAAAGTAAACCTCCTTTTAAATTTACGATGGTGAAATGTCAAAAGAAATAATCCTTGCAAATCTTATTGTCACTAAAAACTACGAATCATTTTTGTGAATTTAGGAAAAGGTGTAGGGCTTTTCTAAATTCACTTAAATTTTTCACCCTGTATAACATTAATTTAGATAAGGTTGTCTTTTTCGAAAAATAGTTTAGACTAGTAACTGAGGTGAATGATCTTGAAAGATAAGGTTTCTAGTACGAAATGGTTTGGACTAGCACTGCAATCTCTACTAGTTTTAGCGGAGCAAGATGGAATTTGTCCAAGCGCAGTATTAGCTCAAAAACTTGAAGCACAATCTACTTTTTTAAGAAAAATTCTTGCTAATTTAGTTAAGGCAGGCATTATTTCAGCTAAAGAAGGACGAGATGGTGGATATTATTTAGCCAGAGGTGCTAATGAAATTACTTTAAAAGATGTTTATGATGCGATGAGATCAGATCCATATTCAAAAGGCTTTTTAGATGTAAATAGTAAGGAATGTTTTACACCATCTACACGATCAGCTTTATATGATTTAAAAGATGAGATGGAAAGCTGGCTTGTTGAAGGTCTCGCAAAGAAAACAATTGCAGACTTATTACCAAAGGAAAATGGATAAAATAAAATCGAAACTAAAATGTTTCGATTTTATTTTTTTTATAAACTGTAGTTGACTTTTATACAGTTAAAGTCATATACTGTATTTATAAAGAATACAGTTAATTAAGGAGAGATTAAATATGTCTAATGTTAAATCTGAAAAAGAAGAATATTTAAATAAAGTAAACGAAATTGATTTTGGTAAAGAAGCGCCAAAAGAACTTGATAGTACGGATTTCTTTACTGTAGCAAAGGAAAGAAGATCAGTTCGTCACTACGATCCAAGCTTTCAAATGTCTGATGATGAAATTAAGGAGTTACTAGAAATTGCAGTTCAAGCTCCATCTTCTTCTAATTTACAACCATGGAGATTCCTTGTTATTAAGGACCAAGAAACTAAACAAAAATTATTACCAATCGCTAATAACCAACAACAAGTTGTAGATGCTTCTGCGGTAATCGCTGTTTTAGGTGATACAGAAGCATACAAAAATGCCGATCGCATTTATGATGAATTAGTAGAAAAAGGTATGATGACTCAGGAAGTGAAAGACTTCTACGTAGGATCAATCGTGAAAAACTACGGTGGTTTACCAGAAGAAATTGCAACAAAAATTGCAATGGTTGATGGTGGATTAGTTTCAATGCAATTTATGCTTGCAGCAAAAGCAAAAGGTTTAGATACAGTTCCAATGGGTGGATTTGACCAAGCGAAATTTGTAGAAGCTTTCAATGTACCAGCAAACTTCAAACCAGTTATGTTAATTTCAGTTGGTAAAGGAATCAAAGCAGGATTCGAAAAAGTTCGTTTAACTTTAGATGAAGTTGTTGCTTGGGATCAGTACTAATTACTTAGAAGAGTATGTAGAACAGGGATAAGGGAAACCTTTGACCTGTTCTTTTTTTGATTGAAGGAAATTTGCATCCGTTTAAAGAATAGCTTTTTTGGAGGGGACTAATTATCCAGTCAACTAGCTAAGAATAAAGTAGATGAGCCAATCCTAGTGGTATTATAAAAACATGTATAGTAAAATTTAAAATGAAGATTTTTCATGTTGTACGTTAATTTATAATTATGTAATGCTAAAAAAGTGGAATTAATAAGAGGTGTTATCGATGTCAAATAATAATATGCATCCTAAAGTTGAAGCATTTTTATTGAGAGCGAAAAAGTGGCAAGAGGAATTTTATAAGTTAAGAGATATCGTCATTGACTGTGAACTGACTGAAGATTTTAAATGGATGCATCCTTGTTACACACTTGATAATAAAAATATCGTTTTAATTCATGGTTTTAAAGAATATTGTGCACTTCTGTTTCACAAAGGTGCGTTGTTAAAAGATCCAAAAGGCATTCTGATTCAACAAACAGAAAATGTACAATCAGCACGTCAGATTCGGTTCACCAATATTCAGGAAATAATTGAAATGGAAAGCGTTTTAAAGGACTATATTAAAGAAGCAATTGAAGTGGAAAAAGCAGGTTTGCAAGTAGAATTAAAAAAGACTTCAGATTATGAAGTTCCTGAAGAATTACAACTTAAATTAGATGAAAATCCGACCTTAAAAACGGCTTTTGAAGCATTAACGCCAGGACGTCAAAGAGCTTATATTTATTATTTTTCTCAACCAAAACAATCGAAAACACGTACGTCTAGGGTTGAGAAATACATTGGTCAAATTCTCGATGGAAAAGGATTAAATGATTAGTTTTATTAAAACAAATAAAAAAATAAAGAGCGATTAATATTGCTCTTTTAGTGTGTAGCCAAAGTACAAAAAACTTGTTTTTCAGACTGATTGCAAGC